>QNEG01000034.1 GCA_003645115.1 bacterium
AGCGCCTCACGCTGGATATATATATTCAGGACCGGTGGCAGCATACAGTTTCAAAACACTTATGCTGAATAAGGAACAGTATAAGCATAACACTGTAATATTAATCGGATTTGCTCATCGCCCATCGAATTGGGAGGGTATTTCTATATGGTCTGAAGGTGCCTGGAAAACACCATTGGGACAAGTTGCTATCGATGAGAAACTGGCAAAAAAACTGATAGATTATAGCCCGGCTATTCAGGATAAAAGAGAGGTCCACATTGGCGAACACTCACTGGAAATGGAATTGCCATTCCTGCAGTATGCGCTGGGTAATGATTTTAAGCTGGTGCCAATCTCTTTTTCTCATCAAACTGATGCAGAAATCGATGCGCTGGTGGAGGCGCTATTATCTGCAGATATAAACTGGGAAAAGACAATCATCGTGGTATCTACCGATATGAGTCATTATCGTCCATACAATGATGCGGTGATGATAGACCGAAAGACTCTGGGATATGTGTTAGCTGGCAATCTTGAGAAACTTGAGGGTTGGATTACCGAGGGAACCGGTGCATTTTGCGGATGGGCTCCAGTGCTCACGGCGATGAAAGTCCTGCCCAAAGTAGGTGCAAATAAAACTATATTACTAAAATACGCTAACTCCGGTGATATACAACCCAGTAGCGCATCTCGAGGTGTAGTGGGATATTGTGCGGTAGCATTCGTGAAATCAGGAAAGTCGAATGAACGGAACAATAATCCTGACCAACAGGAAAATTCCGAATCGAACGATACCAAAGAAAATGAGTATTCACTCACCGAGCAGCAGAAATTATATTTGCTAAAACTGGCTCGAGAAACCATCGAGAAGTATATCAGAGCGAATGAAAAACTGGAACCGGAAAAGCCCGATGATGCTAACTTGGTCGAGGATGCAGCGGTATTCGTCACTATCCATCGTGAGGGTATGCTTCGAGGATGTATCGGTCAAATGTCCGCACAGGAACCATTATATCTTGCGGTGCGCGATATGGCTATTTCTGCGGCTACTAAAGACCCCAGATTCTCTCCACTATCCGAACAGGAATTGGATGAAATCGATATCGAGGTCTCTGTCCTTTCACCATTGAAAAGAATCGATTCCTGGGAGAAAATCGAACCATTCAAACACGGTGTATATGTCAAGAGAGGCTGGCAAAGTGGAGTATTCCTTCCACAGGTCTGGGAACAAATTCCAAATAAGGAAAGTTTTTTGACAGAATTGTGCACTCAAAAGGCTCGACTGGAACCAGATTGTTATAAAAATCCAGAAACAGAACTATATATCTATACTGTGTTAAAATTCAGCGAGAAGGAAATGGGACTAAAATGATGAAACAAATCGATAAGCAGCAATATCCACGGCATCTGGCTCGAAGAGCAGTCTTGCAGGCGATGTATATTCATCTCGCAAATGATGAAAACGATACACAAAAGTTGTTCCAGTATGTAATAGAATTAGATGAAAATATTCCCGCGGTGGTGCATAATTTCATCGAGGAACTGCTGGAATCCGCAATAGATAGAGGGAAAATTGCCGATTCTGTTATCGATAAAGTGACCGAGAATTGGGAATTGGAAAGAATCAGTATGATAGATAGAAGCATTTTACGAATCGGTATCGCAGAATTTCTCGATTTCCCAAATATATCGCCGAAAGTTACTATCGATGAGGCTGTAGAATTGGCAAAAGAATTCGGTAGCGCAGATAGTCCAAAATTTGTCAATGGAGTCCTGGATGCTGCATTGAAAGAAATCAGAGATATGAAGTTATTAGCAAAAGAGGAATAAGAGGATGAAGATAGGGTTATTATCAGATATTCACGGCAATTGGGAGGCATTGGAGATTGCACTGTCCATATTGGAGAGCGAAGGTGTAGATAAATTACATTGCATTGGAGATATAGTCGGCTATGGCGCAGACCCCGCAGTTTGCATCGACCAAATAGAGCGAAAGTGTGAAAAAATAGTAGCCGGAAACCACGATTGGGCATCCATCGGAAAGACAGATATTATGTATTTCAATATGTTCGGCAGAAAAGCTATATTGTGGACATCGAGAATACTGGCACCACATCAAAAATCTTTCCTCGCAGAATTGCCATTATATAATGCCTGCGATAATTTTTGCATAGTGCATTCTACCCCTATCGAACCATCGCAATGGCATTATGTTTTAACCTCGGCACAGGCTATGCATCAATTCGAGCATTTTAGCCAGAAAATATGTTTTATCGGACATTCACATACTCCGATGCTATTTTCAGAAAATGGAAATCTATCTCGAGTAGCCATTCTACAGTAACAATAAGATAACGGAATCAAGTTATCACCGAGCTGTCGTTATATAATAAATATCGGCAGTGTAGGACAACCTCGTGATGGCGACCCACGAGGTTCTCTGGTAGTCTATGATAATAATAACCAGACAGTGAAATTTATTCGCTTCGAATACCCGATATATAAAACACAAAGCAAAATTATTAGTGCGGGATTACCACCATTTCTGGCGGAAAGATTGGAGAGAGGAATATAATACTTGACAATTTTGTTTTGAAGTTAGATTTTTATTATCTATGTAATTATTGGTGAGGTTTTTGTAAGATATCCTTTCACTATACTGGTGCGGGATTTTACTTTATGAATGAGCTATTCAGTTTTATTAATGAATTGCTATTGACGATAAGTTAAAATCGCAATTGTGCAAAGTTCTTTGGACAAAATGCTGTTTTGGTGAAATATATTAAAACAAGGGAGGTAAATATGGCTAACAATCATAGTGGAGAATCTTTCCTGGCGGGTTTCTTAATCGGCGGGATTATCGGCGCTGGAGTAGCACTGCTATTCGCTCCAGCATCTGGCAAGGAAACTCGACGATTCATTCAGACTCAAGCAGAAAAAGCTATCGATGAAGGTCGTGAAGAGTTCGAGAAAGTTCGAAATATCATTCGCGAGGAAATAGTCAGATTGGCTGAAAGTAAAGAAGCGTTCCAGCAAGCATTACACAAGGGCGTGGAGACTTATAAATCTCCATCGGAAACAGAGGAGGAATAATTTGATTGGCGAGGTTATTCTCCTGTTATTACTTATATTTTTTGCCATATTCGGTGCGTTGGCAGTATTCTTTTTCGTTCGTATGTCGATGAGAATAGAACAGACTGCCAAGCATCTCGATGATATACTGACACAAGTAGAGAAAGAACTTCCTGATTTTTGCGAACAGTCCAAACAGACACTTAAATCCCTGGAATCCACATCCAATAAGACCGAAAAATTTGTCGGACAGATTCAGCAACCTATCCAGAAATTGCAATCATCTGGATTATGGCAGGCAATAGTGGGAATGATTAATGGTATCACATATTTCAGAAATGTTTTCGGTGAAAAGCAGCAAGTAAAACAGGATAACGACGAAGGTTAACAATGAATGTAGCTGTTCTAATGGGCGGGACATCCTCCGAGGTCGAGGTTTCTCGGAAGAGTGGAAAAGCGATAGCTCGAGGATTAACTGAACGAGGACACAATGTCCACCTGTTCGATTGGGAGGAAGAACGCTTAATTACCGATATAGATACTATTCGCCGTTTCGATGTGGTTTTTATTGCCTATCACGGTGGCGCAGGCGAAGATGGCAGAGTCCAGGCTATCCTGGATGTGGCTGGTATGAAATATACAGGTTCCGATTATGTGGCATCGGCACTGGGTATGAATAAAACATTATCCAGATCTATATTCAGCAGGAATGGTATCCCTATCCCGCCAGGAATAATCGTAAATACCGATTTCCCACCAGAAAAATTGTTGATTATAATGGCAAAAGAGGGCTTTGGCCTTCCCGCTGTGGTGAAACCAGCTACTCAAGGTTCCACTATCGGCGTTACTATCGCTATTTCAGAAAAAGAATTCCTGGAGGGTGTGAATAAGGCATTCCGGTATAGTGATAAAATTATAATAGAGAAGTATATTCCAGGCAAGGAAGTAACTGTTTCGGTGCTTGGCGGGTTACCGCTCCCGGTGATTGAAATTATCCCACAAGATGGTTTCTATGACTATGAACATAAATATAGCAAGGGCAAAAGTGAATATGTTTGTCCAGCTGATATACCAGCAATCACATTTGAAAAATTAAAAAATATCGGTGCTCGAGCATATAATGCTATCGGTTGCAGACATTATGCTCGAGTCGATTTCAGATTGAGTGATAGTGGCAATATATATTGCCTGGAAGTAAACACTTTACCGGGAATGACCGATTTATCACTGGTCCCGATGGCTGCCAGAGCGGTGGGAATCGAATTTCCCGAACTTGTTCATAAAATCGCCTGTATGGCTTATGAAGGGAGGAATGAATAATGTATAATAGAGCAATTCTTATCGGTTGGCTGGGGCGCGATGCCGAAGTCCGATATATGGAAGGTGGCGATAGAGGAGTAATTAATTTTACTCTCGCTACCAGTCGAAGTTGGAGAGATAGAGATGGAAATTGGCAAAGTGACACCCAGTGGCATAATATCTCTCATTGGGGTAGCAGGGGGCTGGATAATCTGGCAAGTAAATTAAAAAAAGGCACACTGGCTATGGTGGAGGGAGAAATTAGAAAAAGACAGTGGGAAGACAGAAACGGACAAACACGCGAAATTATTGAAATTCGGGCTTATAAAATAGTTCCACTGGGAAAAAGAGAAAAAGATGAATCCTCTATGAATATTAACCAGGACGAAGAAGAGGAAATGGAAGAGAACATCCCATCATCGAACGATAATGAATTACCCAAGGATACCGAGGATGATCTCCCATTCTAATGGAATATGAGAGTCCCGTCTCCTAAAACTCGAGCAGAAATTATTTCTTTACTTCATGCTCCCACAGTAGTCGAGGGCTCTTTTTTGATAATTAAGGCTCGTAAAAATCCACCACAGAAATCCTTAATGGTCTCCGTCTCTGCCAGATGTGGAAACGCAGTTAGAAGAAACAGAATTAGAAGAATTGTTCGTGAATGGTTTCGAGTGAATTGGGAATCTATCCCCGAGGATATGTCATTTCTGGTTAAAGTATTACCATCCACCAGGAATTTATCCAAAAATAAACTCTCCCCCAGTATTCGCAATGAACTTCATCAACTGATGAAACAGTTTTACTTGCCAAAAAAATAAACCCGAATATGTTTATATTATGGAAGATGTATTTCAACATAAATGTGGAGTATTTGGAATTATCGGTCATCCGGAGGCATCACGGATGGCATATCTCGGTCTCTATTCACTTCAACATCGCGGACAGGAAAGCGCTGGAATTGTTTCCACCGATGGCGAAAATATGTTCGAACACAAAGACCTCGGATTAGTCAACGATGTATTTCAAAATGAAGAAATATTTTCTCGACTTATCGGCGATTCCGCCATAGGACATAATAGATATTCCACTACCGGTTCTACTTTTCGAGTTAATTCGCAACCATTCTTGATAAATTTTCACGGCGGACATATTGCAGCTGCTCACAATGGCAATTTGGTTAATGCACAAATTCTACGCGAAAAAATGGAAAAAGACGGTTCCATATTCAGAACCACTACCGATAGTGAAGTAATACTTCATTTGATTGCTCGTTCACGACGGAAGACCATACCCGAGATGATTTCCGATGCGCTAACCAAAGTGAAAGGTGCATTCTCTATGGTATTTCTTACCCCACGATTGTTGGTGGGAGTGAAAGACCCAAATTCATTCAGACCGCTGGTATTCGGCAGGAAAGATGATGCTTACTTCTTGGCATCGGAAACCTGTGCATTCGATTTGCTGGGTGTAGAATTCATAAGATGTGTCCAACCCGGTGAATTATTGATATTGAGTCGTGATAACGAACCGGAAAGTTTCTTCCCCTGGGGGAAATGTAAAAATGCTTGCGGTTCCGCTTGTATATTCGAATTCATATATTTTTCTCGCCCGGATTCCACAGTGTTCGGTGCACCAGTGGATAAGATTCGCCGAAAGATGGGAATGAAATTGGCACAGGAAATGCCCGCCGATGCCGACATAGTCATCTCGGTGCCAGATTCATCCAATACCGCCGCATTGGGATATTCGTGGGAATCGAATATCCCGTTCGAACTGGGACTGATAAGGAATCATTACATCGGCAGGACTTTTATCCAGCCGAGACAGAAAATCAGAGAATTCGGCGCAAAATTGAAGTATAATCCAGTGAGAGGTATTTTGAAAAACAAACGAGTGGTAGTAGTTGATGATTCTATCGTTCGGGGCACCACCAGCAGACAACTCGTTCAGCTAATTCGCGAGGCTGGCGCTTCACAAGTCCATCTCAGAATAGCATCGCCACCTATTGTCAATCCTTGTTATTATGGTATCGACACACCAGACAGCGACCAGCTTATCGCAGCGAATATGTCTGTCCAACAAATCGCAGATTTCATCGGCGCCGATTCACTGGGATATCTATCATTGCAGGGACTATTATCTATCGATGATTTGCCGGATATCGGATATTGCACCGCCTGTTTCGGCTCTGAATATCCTCTCCCCATTCACCACGAAAAGAAAAAAGATAAGATGAATAATAAATGATAATTCCGCAGAGGATAATTTGAAGTGTTTATGATAATTATTCTTGCTTTAGATGTTTTGATAACTATTTTGTTATAAACACGGTAAGAATAGGCGGGAGAGGAATTATGAATGATAAAAAATTTCGCCCTGTGTTCTGGGATAGCGATGAGGATTGTCTCTACATTTTAGACCAGAGAAAACTTCCCCATAAAGAAGTGTGGAGGAAACTAACCACATTGGCTCAGGTGGAAAAAGCGATAAACACTCTGGCGGTTCGTGGCGCTCCATTACTCGGCATAGTGGCGGCTTATGGCGTTTATCTCGGTGTAAGAAAATGTCGTGGCGGGCAGAAAAAGTTTTTCAAAAAATTGGATGAAGTAATAAAACGATTGGGAAATACTCGCCCCACAGCGGTGAATCTTTTCGCTACTCTTCGAAGAATACAGGAAGCGAAATGGCTATCACAATCATTTTCTGTGGATAAAATAAAACAAGAAATTTTTAATCTCGGCGAACGAATATTAGCAGAGGAAGAGGAACAAAGTTATTCTATCGCCCGTAATGGCGCCGATATTCTGGATACCAGCATCCGAGTCCTGACTCATTGCAATACTGGAGTATTAGCTGCGGGTGGTATCGGAACCGCACTGGGAATTATATATGAGGCACATCGAAGAGGTTATGTGGAGGATGTTTTGGTGGATGAAACTCGACCATTACTGCAAGGCGCAAGACTTACCGCATGGGAACTGCAAAGATGGAATATACCATACAAAATAGTGATAGATAGTGCTGCTCCATCACTTATCGCAAATGGCGTAGTGGATGTAGTGATAGTGGGTGCAGATAGGATAGTCCGCAATGGCGATGTGGCAAACAAAATCGGCACATATTCTCTGGCGCTCGCAGCACACAAACATCGTATTCCATTTATAGTGGCTGCTCCAACCAGCAGTTTCGACCTCTCACTTATCGACGGTGAAAAAATCGAAATAGAGTTGCGACCAAAAGATGAGGTTCTTTCATTTGCTGGGAAATCAATCGCTCCACCGCAGGCTCGAGCATTCACTCCCGCATTCGATATTACACCAGCAGAACTAATCTCGGCAATAGTCACCGAGCGAGGAGTAATAGAAAAACCGGATATTCATAAAATATCGGCGCATATATCACGAGGAAGTCTGGCAATCGATATGGCTGAATTGTAAATCGAACGGGGAATATATATGAAAATCGAGACCACAAAAATAGAACTTTCTACCAAGCCCGATGAAATCTACAATATAACGGACAATATCGATAGATTTATTTCTAAAATCGATGCGGTCGAGGGAACAGTATTAATCTTTGCGGTGGGTTCTACCTGCGGAATTACTACTATCGAATTCGAGCCGGGATTGAGAAGAGATTTTCCTGAAATGCTGAATAAGATTGCACCTCGAGGACATTATCATCACGATGCTACTTGGGGTGATGGCAATGGACATTCACATTTACGCTCCTCGCTAATCGGGACATCATTGACTATTCCGGTGATAGATGGAAAACTTGCCACCGGCACCTGGCAACAGGTGGTGTTTTGCGAATTCGATGTTCGCCCAAGACAGAGAAAAATAGTCCTTCAATTTTCTGGAAAATAAGGAGGAGATGAAATTCCGAGACCACCGAAATCAAGACGAGTTAGATGTCTGGGAGGAATAATAGGTTTCACGCCCATTTGTCCACCCAATGGTCCACCTGTAGTTATGGGGTTGGACCATCTGGAAGCTATCAGACTTCACGACCTGGAACAATTGGATCAGGAACAATCCGCTCACGCTATGGGGATTTCTCGTGCCACTTTGGGAAGGATACTTCGCCAGGCACATCGATTGGTGGCGAAAGCCTTGGTGCAGAATAGAGAATTGATTGTGGTAGGAACGAAATCGGTGGAGGTAGAATGCGAATCAGAATTTGCCAGTAGGAAACCGCCATTCAGAAAACGATATCGCGGTGGAAAAAATGATAATATTTAATACGCTCCTTTACCGGAAACTACTGCGGGGATAGTCTTCAGCAATATCAATAAATCCAACCAGATAGTCCAATGTTCTATGTAATATATATCCAGTTCTACCATTTTCTCGAATGGCAAATCACTTCTTCCCGATACTTGCCATAATCCAGTCATTCCAGGAGTGACATCGATTCTTTGCAATTGCCAGCGCTTATATTTTTCTACTTCTCGTTCCAATGGCGGACGAGGTCCAACTAATGACATCTCACCTTTTAACACATTGAAAAGTTGTGGCAATTCATCCAGCGATAATCTTCTCAATATGCGACCGACCGAAGTTATACGCGGGTCATCTTTCATCTTGAATATGGGTCCCTCTGCTTCGTTCTTGTCCAGATATTCCTTAAGTCTTTCTTCCGCATCCTTATACATAGAACGGAACTTTAACATCCGGAATTTTCTACCATTGCGACCTATTCGCTCCTGAAGAAAAAACACTGGTCCTTTGCTGGTCAATTTTATTGCGATGGCGAGAGTTAATAATAATGGCGAGAGTATAATTATCAATAGTGTGGAAAAGGTTATATCTATAATTCTTTTTGCTATTCTTTGCCAGCCTTTGAGAGCTAAATCAGCAAATGCGGTAGCGTGGACATCGCCGATATCCTCCACCACTATTTTTCCTCGAAGTAAATGCCAGAATGGCGGAACCAATTCGAACTGCACCTGTTCTTTTCGGCATTCATAGATTATATTCAATATAGTTTCCTCATCCAGACCAGGGTGAGCCACTATCACTTCATCGAATCCTTTTTCGATAAGTAGGTTATGCAAATCCTCGATATCGCCGAGATAAGGTAAATCGGCGGTGCATCGTTCTCCTGGTAGTGAAATCATTCCCATTAATCCCGCCGATGCCAGCGGGTCGATTCTCATCCCTTCGATTACTTCTTTTGCAAAATCTCCACAGCCGATTATCAATTTCTTCGCTACTCCGATTTTTTTCTTTATCAATGCCCGCAACATCGCTTTGTCAAATTGTTTATATAGAAAACACAGCAGAAATGTAATAAATGAA
>QNEG01000035.1 GCA_003645115.1 bacterium
AATAAAATTCCTGTTAGTAAAGATAAATCTCCTGGGAAAAAATTGGGACATTATGTATGTATAAATATGAAGTCAGAGGGGGAACATAATATGAAAGGTTTACGGGATAGATTAAAATTTACTATTGGTAGATTTGGTGGAGTTTTAGCATTTATTATAATTCTCCTGCTAATTGCATCGGCAGTGGCCGAGAATGAAAAAATAGATAGTCTATCTAACAGACAAAGTGTTAAAAAGATAGAGACCTTCGAAAAGAGGACATCGAAATCAGAATCCTCAACCGAAACCGATACACCACCAAGCCGACCGAGTGATATCGATATTGCGCAATTACCACCTGCAAAGATGTTTCCACCAGAGGAAACCGATAAACCCGAACGACAAAATTTATCCCCAATAAGAACCATTTATCCTGACAAAAATGGTGTTATAGACCTTTCCGAAGTCAAACCAGGGGAAACAGTTCGATTACCGATAGAAAGTTTTACTTACACATCCAATGATGGATTTGGACGGACAATGGCGCCGATGGTCGAATGCGACCTAATGAACCAAGATTTCGAGGGTGATGTAACAGATTGGCTGGCTGTTGACAATGACGGCGATGGAAATTTCTGGGGAATTTATACTACTGAACCTCATACTGGAACTTATCATGCAGGAATTCACTGGAATACCGCCGGTTGCGATGATTGGTTGCTAAGTCCTCAAATTGTTATGGGCAGTAACAATGGGCGCATAAAATACTGGCTTAAGTCTTATAACGCTTCATATCTGGAATCATACGAATTCAGAGTTTCTACTGGTTCCCAGACACCAGCAAGTGAAGCAAATTATCCTGACCTGATACATTCCGACCCAGCAATACCAGCAATATGGACTCAATACGGCGAATATGATATGAATTACTCTGGTTCCAGTATCTATCTCGCATGGCGTTGTGTTTCTGTGGATAAATACTATCTCTGGCTGGATGATATATGTTTTACTGCAGTTCCCGCTGTTCCCACTCCACCGATACTATACAATTCCGGCGGAACAGCACAGTTGACTTTCAATAATGCTCGTATAAATGATGATACTCCCACATTTCGGGTCTCATCCACTCATTCATCGGGTTCTTTCGATAGATTCCAGGTGGAAATAAATGATGCCCCTGATTTCACCGGAACCGCTTACACTCAGACATTCTCAGGAACATACACTAATGGAACCGAGTATAATCTCGATTGCAATTCACTATCTCCCGCTTTGCCCACTACCGATGGAATTACTTATTATGTTAGAGTTCGTGCTTCCGCCGATGGTGGAACTTCCTGGAGTGATTGGTCCACCGAGGGAACTACTGGAGCTTGGTCGTTTACTTACAATGCTACTGGTGGCGCAAATGTAGAATGGTTCCAGACCACAGATGCACAGTTCGAAACCGATACCTTAAGCAATACCGAAACTTATGGTAGCAATCAAGTTAGACTTAAACCAAGTGGAACTTATACATACGATTATTCATCCGGTGCAGGAACAGATAAGTGGTCTTACTATTGTGATATGGGAAATGATGCTTCATTTGTAACAACAAATTTTATCCAGGCAGGCACAGAAAGTGAATTGGGGGATTATACCACTATCGAAGCGCCCGAGGAAACTAACTATTTCGAATTCGATAATAGTAGCTCTAAGACTTTCCGCTATGAATATATAATCGATGAAGACGAAAGCAATGTATCGCAAATATATGCATTAGCTAAGGTTATGAGTGAGGCAACTGTGGAGCATAATTTTTATATCTGGAACTCCACTACCTCACAATGGGAACTGCTGGCGACATCCACCAGTAGTGGTATCTGGGAGAATATGGATGGCACTATAACCACCAACTGTGCCGATTATATCGATGCGGAGAATAAGGTTCACACCTGCGTTTTTGCGATGGATTTCGGCGGTCCAGCTAAATGGTTTCGAGAGGATTATGCAAAAATCGAAATCACTACTAACATCACATCCGGCACTATAAAATCTACACCTGTTCGTTTCGCTTCCTTCGATGATGCTATCGACTGGGGAGAACTTACCTGGTCTCAAACGGCAGACCCACCGGGCGATTTCACTGTTACAGTGCAAAAAGTAGATGCCGGTGTATGGACCGATGTGGCGGGTTTAATCGACCTGGACGGTTCCGGTTGCCCACACGATATTTCATCGCTGGGCACAGAGGACTCCATTAGATTGGTGGGTGAATTTACTTATTCTGCTGGCGCACCAGAATTGCTGGACTGGACGATTACTGCTAATGTATCTCCACCGGTCGATGACGCTGGAATAACTGTTATCCACGAACCTATCTGTGAGGGAGTGGACGATATACTGGTTACCTTGAAAAATTATGGGACTACTACATTGAGTTCCTGTGATATAAAATGGATGGTAGATGATGGTGGTGGTTATGGCACACCGACAACTTATAATTGGAATGGAAGTATAGCTCCCGATGGTTCCGAGTCATTTATCGATGTTGGCGATTACACTTTCGCCAGTGGGACTGCTTATAAAATAAAAGCCTGGACCGAAGATGCTAATGGCAATGGAAATCCTGATAACGATGATTCAAATGACACCACAGAAATAGTGAATGTTTACACCGGACTCGGTGGAACATATACAATCGGCGGAACCGATCCAGATTATAATACCTTCTCCGATGCAGTAGCTGCATTGGTCGATTGTGGAGTAAAAGAAGCGGTTATATTTAATGTCAGAAGTGGGACATATAACGAGCAGATAGTGATACCAGAAATCAGCGGTGCATCGGCGACAAATACAATCACATTCCAATCGGAAAGTGGAGATAGCACAGATGTGACTTTAACACAATCGGTTAATCTTTTCGGCAGTAATTACACCATAAAGCTGGATGGCGCGGATTATATTACTTTTCAGAAAATGACTATCCAGGCAAATGGAGCCAGTTATGCTAGGGTAATCGAATTGGGAAATGGTGCTAATAATAACCAATTCCTCAACAATCAGATATTCGGCAATTCCTCCACCAGCACTTCAGACTATAAAGCTTTAATATATTCCGATAATGTCTCTACATCTATCGACAATAATAATGTATTCCGAAATAATTGGTTGAGGGATGGTAGTTATGGTTTCTGCTATGATGGTTATAATTCATCTAATCGTGAATCCGGGACTATAATAGAAAATAATACAATCGAGAGTGGATTTTATGGGATAAAAATACAATATAATGATAATCTTACCATTAATAATAATTACATAACACATTCCTCGGTTTCCAGCAACAATAATTGGGGAATTTACTGTAATTATTGCAAGGACGATTTCGAGATGATAGGTAATGAGATTGTGCTTACCAATACCGGAAACGAAGTCGGCATTCAATTGATGGTTTGCGATGGTAATGGAACATTTGGAACAATAGCAAACAATATGGTTACGGTTGCTGGGGGAACAAAATCCCAGGGTATATATATGAACGGAACCGATGATAAATATTTCTATTTCAACTCGTTTTATTCTTATGGAACTAATGCCACTGGTTCCAAGGCATTTTATATGAATGGATATTCCACTGCAGATATCAGGATAAAAAATAATATATTTGTCTCTGAAAATGGATATGCTTATTACAATAGCGTGGGCGGAATAACACAATCAGATTATAATGACATTTGGACAAATAATGGTAGTTATTATGCTTATTGGGATGGCACTGCTTGTCTCGATTTGGTTGCACTGCAAACAGAGAGTGGTATGGATGTTAACTCTATCGAGCTAAATCCGAATTTCGAATCTGCTACCGACCTGCATATAAATGATTTCTCCAATGTATGCGATGCGGGAATAGCTATCGCTGAGATAACCGATGATATCGATGGTGACAGTCGGGGTAACCCACCAGATATCGGTGCCGATGAGCAGGGAAAACTTATTTACACTGTGGATGATGATCTGGTGGAGAATCCCGATGCCGATTTCCAGGTTATTCAGGATGCACTCGACCAGGTATATACAGACCTCGGTTCCAATCCATTTACTGTGGAGGTAGTTGTTCGAGTATGGACTGGAACATATACAGAAAATCCCACTCCAAATTCCAACCTGAATCCCCAACCAGATGCCAGATTGGTTATCGAGGCTGCTCGAGGACAAACTCCAACTATCGACGGCGGGAATACCGCAGCAGTGGTTACGATTTCCAATGTCGATTATGTCACTCTTCGCGGGTTTAAAATCACCGGTGGAACCAGTTATCACGGTGTAGTCCTGGACAATGGCGCAGACTGTTGCAATATAGAAAATTGTTATATTTATTATAATAGGTATGGAATATACACCGATATCACCACTGCGGCATCTACTAATCTCACCATCCAGAATTGCTGTATTCATACTAATTATATTTATGGCGTTTGGATAAGGTTGGGATGCAACTATCCCACGGTGATAAATAATACAATAATGCAGAGGCAATCGGATTTGGGAAGCACCGATGCTAATAATGAGGCATTATGGATAGATGCCAGTAATGCTGTGGTTAGGAACAATATACTTTACGCCGAGGGTTCTTATACATCGGGACCATCTATTTATCCCAGCATTTGCCTGGATGCTGTCGCAGGAAATCTGGATGAGTGTGATTATAACAGATTCTTCTATGATAATGGTGCTCGTTGCGCTTATGATGGTGCTTTCCGCAACACACTCAGTGACTGGCAGGCTTCATCGGGGAAAGATGATAACTCCACTGCTGGCGACCCACAATGTGTAGATCCACTAAATCCAACCTATTCAAATCGAGATTTCCATCTATTTACTCAACACGGCGATGGACATTCCACTGCCAATTGGCCTCCCAGTTCCAATTGTGATTATCTGGGAACTGGTTCTCCCGATGCTGAACACAGTCCTTGTGTGGATGCTGGAAAGCCTGCCGATTCATACGACAACGAACCCACTCCTAACGGCAGTAGAATCAATATCGGTGCGTATGGCAATACCTGTCAGGCATCTAAATCTACTCCACAAATTTTTGTGATAGACTTTTCTATCGGTGGGAATGGATATCTTGCTCCCGGGACTGCCAATATCCCATTGACTATATATATCCACAATTATGGTGCCGATGCTACCAATGTCAGTTGCACACTATCCACTACATCAGCCGATGCCAATGTGGATAATACAAATAACCCCTGGGGAACATTCGATTTAGCAACCGGTGAAAATGCCGATAATAGTTCTGCTCCATACTATGTAGATATATTGAGTAGCGCTACCGATGGACAATGGATAGAATTCTATGTGGGTATCGCAGGTGATAATTATTATAATAGAGACACTCTCAAAATCAGGGTGAATGAAAGCAAGAAAGAATGGACAATTATGGTATATATCGGTGCGGATAATAATCTATCTGCATTCGTAAATAGCGATATAGATGAAATGGAAACTGTAGGCAGTGATAATAATGTCCACATAATTACCCAAATCGATGGTAATGCCAGCTATGGTGGTTATGACGACTATCTGGGCAACTGGGCTACAGTCCGCAGATATTATGTCCAGAGTCCTAATTCTGTGGGTGGACAAATAGATCAGGGATTTATCGAGGATTTGGGCGAATTGAATTCTGCGGATACCGGAGTAGTGGTCGATTTCTTCGAGTGGGGAGTAAATAATTTCCCTGCAAATCGATATTGTTTCATACTGTGGAATCACGGTGGTTCATGGACATTGGCGAGGTTATTGTCCTCCGACCCTCCATATAAGATGATAATCTCCGACGATACCAATGGTGGACAACTCAGTTTCGCAGAACGAACTGTGGAGTATATAATTAGACAGGCATATATCAAAGCTGGCAAGCCGATAGATATTCTCGGTTTCGATGCCTGTTTGGTGGCTAATCTGGAAAATGAATACGAAGTCCTGATGTATGCAGACCACCTGGTCCATTCTGAAGAAAGTATCCCAGGTAATGGTTATGCATATACATTTATCGACTCGTTCGTGAATCATCCCACATATACCAATGATACACTCGCCACTATGATGGTTCAGTCGTATTCTGGGGAATATCCTACCACCGATGCTACATTATCCAATGTGCGATTGGACCGTTCACATATAGATTTAATTCTGGCAGTGGACAAATTTGCAGTGGAGTTAATTCAGGCAGGCGGAAAAACCAATGCCGATATTCTCGCAGCGAGAACCGCATCACAATTTAATAATTCCGGATATGCATTCTATGACCAGGATCAAATAGATTTATATGAATTCGCCGACCAGATAGATGCCAGAGACATCGGTGGAGCGGGAAGTGAACTGGATTTGGCTGCTCAAGCAGTGAAAGATGCTATCGGTTATCCACCGCACATAGATGGAAGACCACTATGGTATGAGTGGCAATATGCTAACCCCGAGGCACATGGAATTATGATTTATTATCCCGATGATGCACCACTTTCATCGCCCCCATATAGTGACCTTAGATTCTGCCCCAATAATACCTGGAAAGAGTTTATATATGGTGAGGCACAACCGAGCACAAAAGTATTATATAACAATATGGTTTATAAGTTCGATGAGGATGTGGAAATAGATAGCATACCTGCGGATACCGATTTCCCATTCCGTATCGGAGCACGAAATTCTGGCACCGGAACCGCAAGTGGGATTACTGCTACTTTGGCTACTCCAGATAATAGAATTACTATTATAGACAATTTTGTAAGTTTCCCGGATATCGCAGCAGAAAGTAATGCAATCTCTACGGATTCATTCAAGATAAATGTATCGCCGAGTTTTCCAGAAAGCACTTATGCGCCGTTCTGGGTGATTTTTTCCACCGGAGATACATCCAAGATGCTGGTAGAAATAGTGGGTGGATGTAAACCGCCGGATTCTCTTTACAATATCGCTGCCGACCCCAGCGAATATTGCTGTGAGGAACCAGAATTCCCCTGCCCGGTAGAACTACTTCTAACTGTCGAAGGCGGCGATGGCGGAACTATTAAGTGGTATCAGAATTCACTCGGCGACCCCGATTCATTGATAGGTATCGGTAGTCCCTGCGATACTACATTCGGTGCCTGCGGTGATCCACCCTGCGGTCCTCGTCGAGGTGGAATAGAACCACCACCATATACTTTTTATGCTCGCTCGGAAAGCGATAACTGCGGAAATTCCGACCCACAGAGTGTGGAAGTATGGATACCGGCGGGAATACCCGGCGATTTGACATCGATAAGTAAAGTGTATCCAGCATCTACAAATCCCGGTCCCGGTGGATTAGTAGTATTGACTGCAAGTGGTGGCGGTCCACGAGGAGAAATCCGATGGTATGATGACATCTGTCAGGGAAATCACATTGCCACTGGCGAAACTATATATGTGAATCCGACTGTTACCACTACCTATTACGCAATCAGGTGGAATCCCTGTGGAGTTTCTCCTGGTGGTTGCCTGAATATAACCGTAACAGTGGACCCCGTCGGTTCGGGAACTGTGTATAATTCACAGATAGGCAAATTATATACTACCATTCAGGATGCAATAGATGTATTCGCTGCACAATACGATAAGTATGTGCTGGATGGTCCACAATATGTGGAAATACGGGATGATGCTACACACACCAGTGGAGTTCGGATAAACACCGATCCTGCCAACGATGGAGTAATTACAACTGCCACCAATACACTAACTTTGCGTGCAGAGGAAGGCAGAAATCCAATCGTTAACGCAGGAAACCAGAATTCTTTGATTATAACGGATGTAAGCTACATAACAATAGATGGTATCACATTTTCTGGTGGTGCAACTGGAGCTTCCGGAGGCTATCAAGCTATCAGAATTAATGGAATATCGTCGAAATGCGAGTTTATAACTATACAAAATTGTGATATCGGTCCAAACGACAATATGGATGGAATCTATATTAGAGGTTCTGCTGGTGGTAGCAATATTACAATTTCTGATTGTGAAATTCACAATACCAGCGGCGAACACGAGCAGGGCATAGTGGTCGGCGATGAAGGATGCACAAATCTTACTGTGCGCGATTGTAAAATTTATGATAATAACACCGGAATATTCATTGCCGGAACAGGTAATAATGACTATCTCACAGTGGAAAGATGTCTATTCGCTACCGATTCGATGGGAATACTTATTAATCAAGCTGGCTCCAATAATATGACCATTGAAAATTGTCTATTTTACGGAAACTATGAGGATGACTTGCAACTTTACGCATCATCTGCCAACACCAATATAACATTGAAGAATAATACCAGTTATAATGATGCCAGTGTCAATTGGGCGAATTTCACTTTGAGTTCCAATGGTGCCACTGTATCCAATATTACTTTGAAAAATAACATTATCTGGCAATTCGATGCTTCGGCAAATAGTTATTGTATATATGTGGATGCAAATGCACAGAGTGGATTCGTATCGGATTATAATGATTTATATACTACTAATGGTGCTTCGGTAGGCTATTGGGGGGGCACAGATTGTGCTACATTGAACGATTGGGCTACTGCCACTGGGCAGGATGCAAATAGTATCTCCACCGATCCATTATTTGTATCAACCGTTTTGGGTTCTGAGGATTTCCATCTAAAGTCATCGGATATACACGGCACCTGCGTGGGATGTAGTTGGCCTCCCACCAATATTGTGGGTAATACCTGGCAACCAGATGCTACCTATAGCAACGAAAGTCCCTGTATTGATGCTGGCGAACCCTGCTCCAATTGCAATATTTGCGATTTCAGATTGGAGCCATATCCTCACGGATGCAGAATAAATATGGGTTGTTATGGCGGCACACCGCAGGCTTCAAAATCGTGGGATGATTCTGAAGCAGGTAAATATCGTGAACCACCTGCTCGTATGAAAAAGGGCAAATTTTTTGACTGCTGTGGCGAGGAAAGACCATACGATACCGGGCAATAATTTCATTGTTCACTTTTTCCCATCTTTGATAGTATAAATTTATAACATATTGTATCTCAATGGGTAACGGATAGTGTTGGGATTTTACTCCACTACATTTTCGGATAGGATTGCTTTGGGGATTTTAACCGACAATTTTTGAAGGATTTTGGCGTTGACACCTGTGATTTCCGTTCGTGCTACATATATTTTCGAGTCGGTTTTAATTTCTACTGCGCGGATTTCTATACTTGGGTTTGCCCTTTCTATCACCATAGCTTTGCACGATTTGGACATAATTTTTGCCCTTTGAATGAGTTTTTTGGATGAACATATTCTTCTCCTGTATTACTACAATAGAAAATATAATGACATTTATGACGGTATAGTTCACCTAATCAATCGGCTCAACAGTGATTTTTTGAATATTACAGCCGATACCGGGCAAATCTCGTGGCAGCATAGACATCGGATACATTTTCGGTAATCGAATTCGGGAAGCGTTTTATTTACTTCCATAGAAATGGCATCCACCGGGCAACTGTCCATACAATCGCCGCATTTGATACATTTTTCTGCGAGCACCT
>QNEG01000036.1 GCA_003645115.1 bacterium
GCTTAATAAAAGGTTGGAGGAATTGCAGGAAATATTAAATAATATGCTGGGCGGAAAAGCTGGAAAAGGATATCGCATGGAGGTGCCAATTAGTTCGAAAGCGGCGGGAAATCTTTCTGTTCGAGTGCGATATGTGGTATTCGATTCCAAATGGACTCCCGGATATGATGCTCGATACCAGGAAAATACTGGAAAGGTAAAGTTCACATATTTCGGGTCGATAACACAACGAACTGGCGAGGATTGGAACAATTGCAATGTAATATTATCTACTGCTCAACCGCAACTGGGGATGGAGCCATCGCCTTTATCCATTTGGTATTTGAGGAAGTATGAACCGAAGAGAGAGATGTATGAAATGAAATCTGCACTTGCACCAGCGAAAGCATCCGGCGCTGAATTAATAGCCTATGATGCAGAGGAAGCTGAATATGACCTCGCTACCGCATCCATAGTGGGTGAGAATGTAATATTTCAGGTGCCGGGACTAAAGGACATCCCCGCCGATGGACAAACTCACAAAGTGGTAATCACCGAACTGGAATTCGATGCGGATAAAAAATTCCTGACAATCCCAAAACGCAATCAGAAAGTGTATCTGATGGCAAAATTTAAAAATAATTCCGATTTTCTATTCCTACCGGGAGAAATTTCGGTATTTCAAGGAAATGATTTCGTGGGAACACAATATCTTCACAATCCTATCGCATTCGACGAGGAAATTAGATTGGCTATGGGTCCTGTCCAGACTATAAAAGTGAACCGGAAACGAGTAAAAGAATTCAGTGAGAAGACTGGAATATTCGGGCAGAACAAACGAGAATTCTTTGCATTCGATATCAAAATTTCCAATAATTCGAAATCTACTGTAAATATAGAGGTTGTGGACCACATTCCAGTTTCTACTCACGAGAAAATCACAGTAGAGGATGTAAAATTCGAGCCACAGCCGAACGAAAGAGATAAAGATTTCGAGGGACAAATAATCTGGGAGTTGCAGATACCAAAAGGAACCGAAAAAATATTAAGATACCAATTCGGTGTGAAATACCCCAAGGATATGATGATACAAGGTTTGTGAGGTTTATTCTCCCTCGAATGAAACCAACGAAAATAGATTGTGTGGTTTTATTCTTTCTCTGCCTTTTAAATCTACCAGTTCGATTACCACGGCGATATCCACAATTTCTCCGCCTAATCTCTGAATCAACTTTGCAGCTGCTGCCAGCGACCCGCCAGTAGCGATTAAATCATCCACCAGCAAGACACTATCACCTTTTTGTATTGCATCGGAGTGTATTTCGAGTGTGTCGGTGCCATATTCGAGTTCATAAGTTTGAGAGATAGTTTCGGCAGGGAGTTTTCCCTGCTTTCTAATCGGGACAAAACCCACACCGAGAGCATAGGCGAGCGCACTACCAAATATGAATCCTCGTGATTCTATTCCCGCCACCAGATTTACTTTACTTTTCCTATAGCGTCGATGGAAAATATCGATTACCTCGCAAAATGCAGTGGAATTCTTTATCAATGTGGTTATATCGCGAAATTGAATCCCTTTTTTTGGGAAATCTGGTATAGTTCTGATAGTTTTTTTCAGTTCCATAATCTCTCCTTTATATTATTCCAATGAAACAGCTAAAATTCCCCAATCTCTATCTGCAATGTAGAATGCTCTTTCATCGGCACCCACACCATAAGCATACATAGACTCGATTTGGCCGATAAGATAAGGCATAGCGGGATTTTCCAAAGAATAAAATAGCACACCCTCCGAGCCGATAGCCAGCGCCAAATAACTATTACCATCGAATTCCGCAATAATAAGGTCCTGGGCATCTCCTACTTGGACATCGGAGTTGTATATATATGCGGGATTTTCTAAATCGGTAATATCGATTACACCGAGTCCACAAATTCCATCTGCCACATATAAATAATCATCATAAAATATGCAACGAGTTGCCTTGCCGGGAGTATCGCAGGAACCCAGTAGGACTTTATTGTCGGGGTCTGCGATATTCAGAATTAACACACCCACATCATCGACGCAAACTGCGGCTATAGTATCTCTGGCAGATACTCCATTACAAAATGCGGGTGCAGGATAAGCGGAACCTCGTTGATTTACATATCCAGGAGTTCCCAAGTCATAGATATACATTCCATCGTCTCTATCGGCGGCGAGGATAAATAATGTATCTCTCATCCATATTCCGCAGACATCCTCACACAATCGCGCCCAGACTCCCGATACTGCAGAAGTGGGATTTAATCTGTCGGTAATATCGAAAAAGTATATTGGCGGGACTCCTCTATAATCTGCGATTGCTAATATATTTGCAATAGGTTCGGCAAAAATGCCTCGAGCTTCATATTGACCATCCCAATCATAATTGTTCAAAAACTCCAACTGGAAAATGAATTCTGCATTCACCAGACTCATACCCGCTTGTCCATCGGCGACATAAAGATAGTTATCGATACTGGTAACATCTCTGGCGGTTCCAGGAGTATTCACGAAACTGTTTATCTCGAATGGGCGTTGGTTTATAGTGAAACTGGAAGTATCCGACCAATTGCCAAAATCGCCATCACCGATTCTAACTCCTACACACCATCGATAGAAACCATCGGTAAGTGGGAACAGTGTCTTTACCGATGAATTAAATTCGATTTGTTCCCATATAATCGAATCCTCTCGCCACAGAAGAATTTTATATCCATTAGCATCGGAATAATATTCCCAGTCCAAATATGCACGGGAATTATTTAATGTATCGCCATCATCGGGGAATTCCAGAATTACATTATAATCCATATCCGATGGGAGGGAACGTTCTGCGCAACCGTAAAATAATAACATTAACACCAGAAAAATTAAAATACTCGCAGATATATACTTAATATTCATCGACAATCTCCTCGATTATATCGAAATAAATTTACATTTTTTTTTAATAATTCGCCAGCAGAATTTTTTTTTCAACTATTATAAATTACTTCGTGGTGACTATATCCATAAATGTAAGTGCATTATCCACGGCGTGTCCCTGTGCGTCGTTGTTGAAGAATGCGAATACATCGATGCCCTGTTTGAGTTGTTGTTTTGCGAATTTGGCAAACGGACGCAGTTCTTTCTCAGAATATGATGAATAATACATTCTCTTAGCCCCGTGGAAACGAATATAAGTGAAATCGGCAGTGATAGAAAACATAGCTGGCATTCGAGGACTACTACACACACAGAATGCTACATTGTGCATAGCCAATTTCTGCCTGACCGATTCGTTTTCAGCAAACATTTTATTCCTGAACTCCATCGCGACTCTGTGAGGTGGTTTAATTCGAGCGAGGAATTCATTCAATGCCATCTCATCCATAAATGATGGCGGGAATTGCATAAGTATTGGTCCCCTATGCTCGCCCAATAATTCGGAAATTTTCAAGAATTTCCATAGCAAATAGGTCGCACTATTTAATTTCCCTTTATCGTAATGAGTAATAAGTTTCGATGCCTTAAGTGAATATATAAAATCGTTCGGTGCGCTATGTTGCCATTTCTCCACAGTAGATTCTCTGGGGATATGATAGAAAGTATAATTTATTTCCACTGCATTGAAAGTTTTTGCATAGTATGTAAGCCATTTATTTCTGGGCAAATCCTGTGGATAGAATTTTCCTATCCAGTGGTCGTATGAAAATCCCGATGTCCCACAATAAAATTTTCCACTCATAGTTTATATCCATTTATCGAATTATTGTCGAGAGAAAATGATAAAATCAGCTCGGTCGAGTTCCTGGACAAAATTTTTTGCATCCAATTCTAAATCCTCTGGCACTATCACCGTGGAAATAGTAATTATCTGCAAATTCGGCATTCTGAATAGCAATTTTTGAGGAATTCCCAGACCATAATCAGAATGAAACGACCCGTTATAGCATATTATCTTGTATTTAGGATGTTCACTTAAAAATTCTGCCACCGATTCAGCCATTTTCTCATCCTTGACACATTGAGCATAATATAGATTATTTATATTCACTTTGCCCATTTGCTTCATCATCGGATTATTATCCATAGTAGCTAGAAATAATTCCTTATATTTATCCTCGAGGAATTTGTATTTTTGGGGAATAAATTTCTTTTCATTCTCGGAAAGAGTATCCCAACTTTCTATTCCGCCTCGTGAAACCATCGATGCCAATCGTCGAGGGATATTCGCTGCAATTACTGGAATGTTATTTTCCCTCGAAAATTCTATTAGTGGGCGATAATCGGTATCATAATTTTCCCATAATCGCACCGAATTTTTGAATTCCTGTTCATCGATTTTACCGGTCAGGTATTTATTCAATGCGGTTTGATTATCCGCCTCGAACATCTCCATCGCCACAGCCAGACTGTCAACTTTTTCTGTTAGTGATTTTAATATTTCCATTTCCAGATAGTGTGATACTGAACTATTGTGTTTTTCACCAAAGAATATCACCTCACCATCCTCGGCAATATCGATTATATTTTCCATCCCCACTTTATTCCCATCTTTATCCAGGATTATGTATGGTGGAAGTTCTTCGGCAGATATTAAAATACCGATAAAGCTGGTGAAAATCATAATAAAATAGGTTACTAATCTCATTATTACTCCTAATGGTTATTGTCCATCTTTATATTATAAAAAAACAAATTATTATAGATAGTCAAGGTAATACATTATTGGATTTTATGAACTACGAACCAAAGACAAATTTTCTTATCGAGTCTCGAAACGAAACGAGATTTAGAAAATGCCAGTCGGGATACAATTCAGGTAATAAGTCCAAAAATTATGGACTATAATCTCCATCTTGCGACACTGCTTGACAAGAAATTGTTTATAATTATTTTGTAATACTTTGAGAATTAAATAGTAAGATACATCGAGCATAAAATGAACGAATTCGCACAAATGCTATTGTGGATACCGGGGCTTTTGATGGCGCTGACTATTCACGAATACGCTCATGGAAGAATGGCGTATGAACTGGGCGACCCCACTGCGGCTCGAGCGGGAAGACTCACTCTAAATCCTATCTCTCATCTCGACCCGGTGGGAACTATCGCATTGTTCTTATTTCATATCGGCTGGGCAAAACCGGTCCCTATAAATCCGTATTTCTTTCGAAAACCTCGAAGAGATATGATATTAGTATCTGTTGCTGGACCGGGGGCTAATTTTGTTCTGGCTATTTTCGCCGGTTTAATACTGAAAATATTTACCAAATTTGGGATGGCGCACGGACACGCATTGAACATAATCCTTTACACTATGGACATAAATGTGATATTGGGTATGTTTAATCTAATTCCAGTTCCGCCATTGGATGGCTCAAAAATCCTGTTCAGTATCGCAAATTTAAGGAATTCTACTGTTTTTCTGCTGGAAAGATTTGGTCCGATGATTTTACTGGCGATAATCGTATTGGGTAGTCTATCCAGGTTTAATATATTGTGGCTATTTATCTCGCCAGCATTGATTTTGTTTCGAGCAATTTTTCTATAATTTATAATAAAACAACTTTACAAAATTATGGCGAGAATATCAAAACATCATAGACGATTTAGAGAGAAAAAATCCGAGCAGGAAGAGAAAATAGAACATAAGCATATCCAGCTTGGAAGAATAGACCGCTCGCGATATCCCAAAGGAATATTCTGGATAATTTTTGCGCTGGCGGGCGCTATTATTCTGACTTTTATTATGAGATTCTTTCTTATTATCACTCGGTAATGAAATTAAAAGGAGATTGTCGATGTTCAAGAATATAGTGATTATACTAATGATTTGCGCCATTGCAATTTATGCCAGACCGCAGAAATATTTAGTATATTTTGAGGATAAAGGCATATCGGAGAAAAGCGATTGGACTCAAATCGCAGCGAAAACTTTGTCCCAACGCTCACTTCAGCGAAGACAACACGCTAATATCCCGCTGGACTGGTATGATTTACCGGTGGAGGAAAACTATGTCCAGCAAGTGGAAAATCTCGGCGCAGAAATAGTGCATAACCTAAAGTGGTTCAATGCGGTATCGGTAATTTGCGAACCAGAAACATTAGCACTAATTCGATATCTTCCTTTCGTATCGCGTACCGAGAAAATAAGAACACTTCACGCTAAATTGCCACCACGGATAGCTTTGCAACGTGTTGCTTATGTAGATTCGTTTTATGGTTCGGCATTTCAGCAGGCGGATATGCTAAAAGTCCCATTTATGCACTCCGCTGGATATATGGGCGAGGGCATCATCATCGGAATTCTCGATTCAGGATTCGATATTTATCAAACTGCGTTCGACAGTGTCAGGACTTACGGTAGAATACTTTCCACTTATGATTTCGTGCATAATGACAGTTCGGTAGGTTATGATACATCCGCTAACGATTGGGACCAGGGCGGATATGGTCACGGGACTATGACTTTTTCCTGCATAGCAGCCTATATCCCCGGCACTATGGTAGGAGTTGCACCGAAATCATCTTTCGTGCTGGCAAAGACCGAAATCATAGATACATTAGGCGGAGAATATGAGCGCCAGATAGAAGAGGACAACTGGGCTGCTGCTGTTCAATGGATGGATTCAGTGGGTGTGGATATCATTTCCAGTTCGTTGGGCTATTACGATTTTCAGGGAGACAGTCAGGATTATAGTTTCGAGCAGATGAACGGCGATTTTGCCATTACCACAGTCGCTGCGGATTTTGCTGCCAGTCGAGGAATTGCGGTATTCAATTCTGCCGGCAATGAAAGAGTCTCTGGCTGGGGACATATTCTCGCTCCCGCCGATGGCGATTCTGTTTGCGCAGTCGGTGCTACAGATTTTGCAGGAAATTATGCATCGTTTTCCTCGCCGGGTCCCACTGCCGATGGCAGAATAAAACCCGATTTATCCGCACCGGGAGCGGTAATCACCGTATGGAATCCCGATGAAAATGCGATTGGATATTCCAGCGGGACTAGTTTCTCCTGTCCGATTACTGCCGGAACCGCCGCATTGGTGCTTCAAGCACGACG
Source organism: bacterium (assembly GCA_003645115.1). Taxonomy (GTDB): domain Bacteria; phylum UBP14; class UBA6098; order B30-G16; family B30-G16; genus B30-G16. Next base: position 7,059 of record QNEG01000036.1, read on the forward strand.
AGCATCCAATCCCGAATTGTCCGGATGGGATTTAATCGAAATACTCAAAGAATCCGCCGACCAAACACTATCGCCGGATAACGATTATGGCTGGGGAATTGTCAAGGCGCCAGTGGCTGCGGGCATAATGGATGGAATATATGGAATGGTATCCAATTCGAATTCAGGGCAATTGCTTCCAGATATACCGGTGATAATCGGAACCGACACATTTTTCACCGATGTTAGAGGAATATTTTTCATCCCCATTCCGAAACAAGATTCCACTATCACTATTCGCCTCGCTGCAGATGGTTATTTTTATCAGGAAACTACTTTCACTCACCGGGAATCTCAAATCCATCGAATGCAAATTCCACTCACTCCCGTGGTGGAGGAATCTGCGGAAATATTGTGTTATCCAAATCCATTTACGGACAGTCTAACTATCTGCTGGCGAGAGAATGATAATCAGCAACGATATGCGTATATCGATATATTCAGTCCTTCCGGTGAGTTAGTTCGTCAGTTGCCGGAGCAGGATTTTATCGAATACGGGCACATAATCTGGGATGCCACCAATGACCACGGAAAACCGATTGCTCCTGGAATTTACTTTGTATTAGTTCAAACGGAATCGAAATCCAATTGCTGTTCGGCGGTGCAAATGCATAAGTTTAAAGTCCTTTATTCAAAATAAGGGAGATATGAAAATATGGATAATATGGACATAAAAGAGGCATTGATTTATCCGGTGAGATATGATGGTTGGTTCTCTCGGTTGTTGAAACTTTTCCTGTTAACATTACTTCCTGTCATAGGATGGTTCGTGATTGTTGCATATATGTTAAGGAATTGCAATAGGTGGAGTAATAAGGATTATTTCGATTATCCAAATTTCTCCGAATTCAATGAACTAATCGCAGATGGATGTATTATTTTTGTGATATTCTTGATTTATTCTATTCCCGGGTTCATACTGGATGTTATCCCCTGGTGGGACTCCATTATCCCAACTTTCTACTTTTTATTGTTAATATTTATATCGCCATATATTTTTTCTCGATACTCGCAAGAAAATCGCTTCCTCGATGCATTCAATTTCAAACAATTACTAAAATTTGCTCGCCAAAATGTCATACTACTATCTATTATTATGCTGATTAACATTATCTGCACAATAATACTGCTCATACCGGCAGCTTTGTTTATAATCGGCGGAGCTATTATTATTCCACTCGGGAAGGAAAGTTTTATATGGTTCATAATCGGTGGAGCATTTGCGGGATTCGGTATTATCATTTCTCTGCTCGGGTTAATTTACCAATTGTATATATTCAGTTCACTCGCCGGAAATATTTATTATCTCTGGCGTTCAAAAGAAGAATAATTTTTCCAAACCTAATGCACTTCTCAGAAATAAATATAGGTAAAAAAATTATGTGGGGATTGAATATTCTCTGGTTTATCATAGTGATATTAATATTTCTCACTCCCTATTTAGCATCGGTGGATAGTCCTGCGACGAAATATTTATTCTTTCTGTTTCGACCGACCTGTCATCAGATGCCGCAACGGTCACTGTTCATATTCGACCACCAGATGCCTGTCTGCGCAAGATGCACTGGAATTTATCTCGCTCTCGCTTCAACAGGAATTGTATTATCTATACTGTTATACTTGACAACAATAAAGCCATTGCCGATATGGATATTTTTGTTATTTCTGTTGCCATTGGCTATCGATGGCGGAACACAGCTAATCGGTTTGCGACAAAGCACTAATATTATCAGATTGCTCACCGGTTCGCTGGCAGGAATTGGAACCATATGGTTCATATATCCAAGGATATGGGAATTGGACGAGGAATACTGAGTATCGAATTTCATTTTTATCCCATAATGTCTCCCCCGATTTTTTCCACTGAATTCATTTATCTCTTGCCAAAATCATTTATCCAATTAAAATATTACGATGTATGCGAGAAAAGAAAATCACATCGATTATTTTAATAATATTGGCGATAACGATGGGATATTGCACCGAATGGCGAGTGCCTGTCCGGTTCCGACCTACTTCGCTGGACACAGACTATCATTATATCTATTATTTCGGTGAACGGGAAGGCGCCACCGATGAATATGACCCATTTATCGATGTCCCTATACCGATGGAACCACCGGATAGTATATTTTTCCCCTACTTTGTGGGCGATACAACCGGTGATGTGGTAATGCCATATCTTCGCGAGGACTACCGAGCAATTACCGAACCCGGTGACGGACACATAAATTATGTCTGGCAATTGTCATTCCGTGATGTATCCGATGAATCGGTGTGGGTATTCTGGGAACCAGATTCTTTCCCATATATCCCAGAATATCCATTATATATGCACTACATTATCGCCGAGGAACCGCCAGATAGCGAAAGCTGGCTGACTGCTACTCCAATCTCCGAACAAGAAAGTGTATTCATTTCAGTAAATCAATCCATATTTTTTAAATACTGGGATAGAAC
>QNEG01000037.1 GCA_003645115.1 bacterium
GATTACAATTATTCTGAGGGGGGTTAATAATTATGAATATGAGGAAAATTCTTGTTTTGATTTTTATTCTAATTGGCTCGATTTTATGCAGTTATGAAAGTCCGGATTCCATAATAATTCCCGCCGAGATATTGGCGACCACTGATTCCATTACCAGTTCGTGGGGAAGCTGTATCTATGATGACCATCCATTGTGCGCCACACCAAATCCTATCGGAGCTGGAAATACTTCTACCTGGCAAATCGCTCAAAGAAAAAACTGTGAATTTGGCGGTTCTTTCGTTCAGCATTTGTTGGTGCTGGAATTCAATACGAGTTCTATTCCCGATGATGCGGTTATCGATCAGATAATACTGGGCATATCCTGTGATTCGGTATTCACTACACTGGGCAGCCCCAGTTTTTCCATTCAGGGAAGAGATATGCTGGACAATGGGCGCCCTTCATTGGGACTTACTAATATTCAACTGTATAGTGATGCTATCGGTGGTGATGACTATTTTTCTGGTGTCTCACTGGTCGCTGGCGATAGAGAAATAACTTTGAATGCAAATGCAGAAAACGACCTCGATTCATTATTGACCGAAAACTGGTTCGCATTGTCGGTATTGAATGATGAACTATTGGGAACTTATGACACAGTGATTGCCTGGATGAAAAATTCCACCAGCAACTATTATATCAAAGTAGTCTATAGCGCGTCGGTGACCTGCACTGTCAGGACATCATTCGATGGTGGAGAAGTAATAGTAGATAGTGCGACATATACTTCCCCTTATGTGGATAACTGGGTTGCCGATGACCCTCATACTCTGGAGGTGGATTCTATCCAAAGTCCAGAATCGGGAGTTAGATATGAGTTTCGTTCGTGGTCTGATGGCGGAGCGAGACATCACGAGGTTATCTCCGGCGACACCAATCAGGTGTATGAGGCAATTTTCGAACAGTTCTATCGTGTCTGGTTAAATTCTCCTTATGGGACTACCACCGGTGATGGTTGGCATACTCCTGGAAGTAATGTGAACATTTCGGTAGAACCGGAAACAGTATTCAATGCCGATACCACTATTCGTCATATATTTCAGGGCTGGGTAGGCACCGGTTCAGGTTCTTATACCGGTTCCAGCAATACCGCCACCATTACGGTTAACGAACCTATTATCGAGGATGCTCAATGGGATACTATGTATTATCTCACGGTGACTTATTCAGGTGTCCCAGATTCTATTCCATATCTGACTGGAGAGGGTTGGCATTCCCCGGATATCTGGGTGGATATTTTCGCTCAAGATTCCATTCAGGATGCGGGCGTATGGTATTATTTCGACCATTGGACTGGTGGAACTTTCGAGGATTCTGTAAATAATGATACTCGAGTTTATCTCGATTATCCAATAACTATTACCGCATATTACATTCCCGACCCTGAATTGCAAATCTTTCCGCCGGAAAGCACTATCGTATTCCCGGGAGATACTATCATAATTCCAGCGATTTTGGATGCTTTAATCGATGTCGAATTGGATAGTTTCCAATTCGATTTATTATTCGATACCACAGAATTGGAATTCGACACTATCGAATTCGCTATAATTCCATGGACAGAACTTCAATTCTGGCAGTATGCGGACACTATTCGAGTATTTATCGACCAGCCCGGGCCGACCGGAATTACTCCACCAGAGACATTATTCTATTATCGATTTGTAGTGCCCACCGATGCTACATTGGATTGCACTCCACTGGAAATGATGAATTTCCTATATGATGTATCCATCGCAGAGACTCGCCCCGGAACAGTTTGTGTCCGTGCCGAAACAGTCGCTGTTTCCATCGGTAATGATTTCGGCGCAGGTATAGTATGGGTGGATGGAAGTAGTTATTCCGCTCCATATTCCACAGAATGGATAGGTGGGTCGGAACACACTATATCGGCAGAATCTCTGTATCATCCCGAAACAGGAGTGGAACTTCGATTCGTCGATTGGAACGATGGAATAACCGATAGAGAGCGAAATATAACTCCAATATCAGATACCACATTTATAGCACAATATGACTCATTTTTCCTGCTGGATATAACCAGTGATTATGGGACTATATCCGGCGAAGGTTATTATTTGGCGCACACTTTAGCTACATTTTCTGTATCCCCGGAAACTGTGCTGGAGACTTCGGGAACTACCAGACATATATTCGATAGTTGGGATGGAGATTACATCGGCACGGAAAATCCCGCCGAGATGTGGATGAGTTCTCCCGCAGTAGTGATGGCGCAATGGAATACGGAACACTATATCGCAATGGAATATACTGGATGCGGTTCAGCAGTCCCCACGCTAACCGGTGAGGGATGGCATAATGAGGATGAATGGGTTTCCATTTCTACCGATAGTTTTGTTGCGGATGGTGTGGATACATTTTTCTTTGTTCAGTGGCTGGGCGGAACTATAGATAATAGATTCGAACATTCTGCTCAAGCGCTGGTGTTAGCGCCAGACACTATTACGGCATTGTATGGTGATACTCCATTTTATATTAAGGTATTTCCGCCGGAAACATCCATAGTGGAATATGAACCATTCGATATTCCTATACTATTCGAGGCGCCGGTTTCTATCACTGTGGGCGAAATTTATCTGGAAGTCCAATTCGATTATAATGTCCTGAATGCTATTGCCACTTATATCGGTTCGGTTCCATTCGATTCCATCGACTATTCCATTTTGTCTGATAGAGTAGTGGTGCGAGCATTCGGAGATTGCACTATCCATGATGGTGATACATTATTTTCGGTGAGATTTTCACCCATAACCGATACGGTCTCGTGGACGGAAATTTCCACTACAAATCCCAGTAGCGATATTTTCACTGCTGAAATAGACACTGGAAATATTTTTATCAAAATACCGCTGGAAATAAATATTTTCACTTCTTACGATAGCGCTACGGTTTATGTCGATTCGGAGCCGATATTGATTCCAGTCCATATTTCAGCCTATGCCTGGGATACCGTGTATTTAAATTGCGATTCTGTTCAATATCCCCAGGATGGAATACAACTTATTTTCCTGGATTGGTCTGGCACCACTATCAGGGAAATAGAACTGATTCCCGAGAATGATACCACATTGACCGCCAATTTCGGATTGAAATATAGAGTGGATATCCTATCCGATTGGGGAACTCCCGCCGGAAGTGGCTGGTATAGTGAGGGAACTGGAGTCGGTTTCTCGGTGACTCCGGATTCTGTCCACGATGGCGAAAGCTACAATTTGTTCGACAACTGGACTGGCACAGGTTCGGGCGCATATTCAGGAACCGATAATCCCGGACTTTGTTATGTATATGGGCCAATAACAGAACAGGCTAACTGGAATTCGTATCATTATCTTACTCTTGATTATAGTGGATGTGGTTCAGCGGTTCCCACATTGACTGGTGAGGGCTGGTATTCGGAAAGCACTTCGGTGCCAATCTCCGCTCAAGATTCCATATTGGATGGCTCGATATGGTATTTTTTCGCTTTCTGGGTGGGACCAGTCACAGACAGATTCTCTCCATCCACAAATATCGAATTAGATGAACCATACACATTGATAGCTGTGTATGACACTATCACCACAGATTTTATATTACGATTACCAGATACGATGTATTCTGCACCGGGAGAATATTTATTCATCCCCGTAATCTTCGATGGCTCCATCTTTGCGGATTATTGCTATTTCAAATTCAATTTCGATTTCGATATGCTCGGACTAGTGGATGTATTCTCTATGTTCGATTCTGTGGATATCGATGATTATTCCGAGGATAATTATGTGGTGATATCCGGCAGTTCCGCAAGTCCAGTAGCACTGGAAAGTGGCGACACTGTGTTTACTTTGATATGCGTGTCCAGAGATACTGTTGGTAATTCCGTTATATCGATAGATAGTTTAGGCGAAGATTTCTATGGCGGTATGGGAAATTCTGCAATATTGTCCATAGGAGAAATGATTCATATTTCTATATATACCTGTGAATCCTGCACCTTATCGATTGATGATGAAATTTATATCGATTCATTCGATACAAATGTATCCGCTGGGACATCTATCTCCATAGAGGCTCCACAGTATCAATATATCTCCGAAAATGAACGATTTGTATTTTCCGGCTGGTCGGACTATGGTGAGCGTAGAAGAACTATCACTCCCACCGCAGATTTCTCTGTCTTCGCCAATTACTACAAACAATTCTATGTGTCTATATGGAGCGAGCTTGGGACTATCGCTCCCGATGACGGAATGTGGTTCGATTCTGGTGATACATTTTCATTCCAAGTAAGTCCGGCAGAAATAATATCCGATACTGTCCAATTCCAATTCGCTGGATGGAACGGCACAGGATATGGTTCATATACTGGAGCGAATAATCCCGCATCGGCGGTCGCATTATCATCCATAGCTGAAAGTGCAATCTGGGATACATTATATAGATTGGACATAAATTCCACCTGTCCATCGGTCGCTATTTTCGGTGAGGGTTTCTATACCAACAATAGCTGGGTCGATATATCCGCCAATTCACAGGGTTGCGGACAAAAATTTTCACATTGGAGTGGTGCTGTATTTGCCGATTCTAATCAAACTCGAACACAGGTGCTTATCGATGGATGGACAACAGTTCAAGCCAATTACACCTCAAATTATGTCTCGGTTAACAGTGGCGAAATCCAGGTGCCTTTATCCAGATGCTTTCCGGTGATATATTATGGTTCCATAGTTGCAGTGGATACTGCCCAATTGGAAATCGAATTCGCTGATACATTGATTAATTTTGTGAGCATCGATGAATGCGCAGAATTCTCGGTAGCATCGGATACCAACAGAATTGGCAATATTTTGACAGTTCAGTTGGAGATAACCGCATCATCGGAAATGGATGTGGAAACAGGCGATACATTGCTTTGTGTATGCCTGGATGCAGTAGATGCTGGAATTACGGAAGTGGAGACCAAAAATCTTGGTGGAGACCTTGCCGGAATTGCTGGTGCGAAAACTGAAATTATCACCGGCTCCCAAGTAAATGTTTCGATTGTCGGCGCCGAGAATGGTTCCATTGTTTGGGATGACACTACTGTGCTCTCTCCATTGGATACCAATGCGGTAATCAATTCCTACCATACTATTTCCGCTGCGGAATCGGTAATCGTCGGTGGCTTAAAATTAATTTTCGCTGGTTGGTCGGATGATTCAGAAAATCGCAACCGGATTGTGAAAATAACCGCCGATACCACATTTAATGCAATTTATGATTCCGTATTTTTTGTCAAAGTTAATAGCACATACGGAACCGTTCACGGACAGGGATGGTATGAACAAGATGACTCTGTTTGTGTATATGTGGAACAGGAAACACTATATTCTGGCGATACCAGACAGATTTTCAGCGGTTGGAGCGGGACATTATCATATTCAGGGAATCCATTTGTGTTCTCGGTTTCAGCATCGGAAACATTGACCGCAAACTGGGGAATCCAACATTATCTCGCCATACAAAGTGATTTCGATAATGAATACGGTGCCGGCTGGCAGGATGATTGGTCATTGGTATGGATTGGAATCGCTCCAGATACAGTGGCTATCGATGATTATACTAAAGCATATTTCACCGAATGGACTGGAGATATTGCCACTACCGATAATCCAGTGGGAATTACTATGACCGAACCAAAACAGATTATCGCCAATTGGACAAGTAAATATTATATAAGAGCTTATAGTGAATATGGCACTGTTTCGGATACCGGTTGGTATGAGCGAGGAGATACCGCTAATATTTATGTCACTCCACTGACTGCCGATTCTACCGATACGATGAAAATGGTTTTCGATGCCTGGTATGGATTGGATTCGCCGGTATATGATTCATCTGTTAGTTTCACGGTGACCGAAACAGAATCACTATGGGCAAACTGGGAAGTAGAATATTGGCTGGAGGTTGATAATGGCGGGCACAGTTCTGCTACTCCATCTGATTGGCATCGCAGTGGAGAATTAGTATGGGTGGAGGTTTCACCAGATACCGAATATGTCGCCGATGGTGTCCGATGGAAATTTATTGGTTGGGTTGGAACCGGCAAGGGTTCATATACTGGCGAAAATAATCCTGCACAGGTTAGAATCGGTTCCCCGATAACTCAAATGGCACAATGGGAAAAGCAATTCTTGCTGAACATAGATTATACCGGTGTTTCTGGCGTGGAACCGGAAATTTCTGGTGATGGCTATCATTCTGCTCATTCTTCGGTCGAAATTTGCGCACAACAAATAGTATATGATGGTTCGGTGCGTTATCATTTCACTCATTGGTCGGGCGGAACTTTCCCCGATTCATCTTCATATTGCACCACAATCGAACTGGACACAAATCTTACTATCACTGCAAATTATGGCGCACTCGAGGTCTCACCAATCGATACGATTACTGGTGCACTGAATGAGACTCTTTATGTCCCCATTATGCTATATAGCGATGCTACCGAAATAATAAATACCATACAATTCGACTTACATTTTCCCGATGGGATATTGCAGTATATTCGAGTGGAAGAATCACCTACCGGAGTGGATTGGTCATCGCTTTCTGGGAGTCCATCCGGTAATACTGTGGTGATTTTTGCCAGTCGCACCAATTATTTTGCCACTCCGCCGGAAACATTATTGGTCGCAGTATTCCGAGTAATCGATAGCGGTGCAGATATTATGTGGTGTGATAATTTCCGATACTCAATCGAGGGCGCAACCGGTAGTGAATCCAGAGTTTATGTGGGCGATTTGATACCGGTTAGAATTCAAACCGATATCGCAGAAAGCTCTTATGTAGCATTGGATGGAAGAGTTTATCTCTCTCCACTGGATACCGCATTTTATGCCGGACAACCTCACACCATTGGAACTATGTCAGAATTATTGACCGGTGATGGCGAAGTCCTGATTTTCAGCCATTGGTCAGATAGTGGAGATTTCCATCATACTATTTCATTGTCGGAACCGGATACTATCATCGCTCACTTCTCGGTTAATTACTGGCTGGAGGTTAATAGCAGTATCAACGAGACTTGGGGCACCGGATGGTATCCAGCTGGTGACAGTGCATTTTTTGGTGTAGCGCCAAGAATTCTGCAATCCGAAAATGCAAGATACAAATTTGATAGTTGGGTAGGTTATGGTTCGGGAGCATATTCCGGTTCGGATATCTCTACTTATGCCACTATCAGCGAACCCACCGAACAATATGCGCAATGGAACAGAGAATACAATGTGATAGTTTCCAGTCCTTATGGTGAGGTTTCCGGTAGTGGATGGTATGCTCACGGAGAAACCGCCGAGATTCAATGTGTTCCGGATACTATTTATCTAAATCCTGTTAGCAGAAAGGTTTTCTGGCAGTGGACAGGCTCTTCTACATCTGCCGATAATCCCTTGAATATCACTGTGAATTCACCAATAAACATAAATGCATACTGGAGAGACCAATATCATTTGACAGTGAGCAGTCGGTTCGGGACACCTTCCGGCGAGGGATGGTATTTATCGGGTGAGGAAGCGACTGTTTCCATTACTCCATCCATTGTCGATTCTGGTGGTGTAGTCCGATATGAGTTTGCCGGATGGACAGGATATATGGACACATCAGATGTGGAAGTAGAATTTAGTATATCATCCCCCTGCACTATGACCGCATTGTGGAACAGGAAAGTATCCATTTCTGGCTATACCGACTGGGGCACTATAATCGGAACAGGATATTATTACGAAGGCGATACTGCTGGATTACTTTTCTCGCCCGAGACCACTCAAATCGGCGGATGGAATTATGTATTCGCCGGATGGCTAATCGCAGGTGATACGATAATTGACAATCCAGTGGAAATACTGGTGGAGGCGCCAATTACTGCTTATGCCTTGTTCGATACATTAGTTCAGCTGGAAGTAAATTCTACCGAGGGAACTACTTTTGGTTCGGATTTCTATCACCTGAATGAAAATATATTGTTTGGACTCGATTCTACTATAATAGACGAGGGAACCACTCAGAGAGTATTTTCTCGCTGGGAAGGTTTTGGAACTGATGCATATTCCGGCGGTGGAAATCCTGCGCAAATAATTTCTATTTCCGCGCCGGTAGTGGAAAATGCTATATGGAAGACTCGATATTTCGTTGAAATTATCTCCGATATCGGTTCGCCAGCGGGCGAGGGATGGTATTGGGAAAATGATTCTGCCGGAATTTCCATTCAAACTATAGTAGATACCGGCTTAATCCGATACCATTTTGCAGGTTGGAGTGGAGATATTTCCACTTCGGACAACCCCGCAAGATTTCTGGTTTCCGCACCGATGACTATTCAGGCGATATGGGATACTACTTACTTTGTCGAATTATATTCTGCTGGAATTTCCACCGAACCGGAATTGCAGGGTGAGGGATATTATAATTCCAGTGAGAGTTGCCAGATTTATGCTGAAAATATAGTGCTGGATGGCGGAATTCGATATCATTTTGAAAGATGGAGCGGACTAATCGATACTGTAAATAATCCATTTAGTTTCACTGTGGCTAATGCGGGAAGTATTTGCGCAGAATATGGAACTTTCGAGGTCTCGCCGAAGGATACTATCATCGGAGCGCCATCTACTACTATTGATGTCCCGGTGATTATATATGATAACATTTCTCACCATATAGATACTGTCGAGTTGGATTTGATATATTGTTCATCATTGAGCTATGTGGATGTTCAACCATCATCGGGAATTTCCTGGGATAATTTGAATGGCACGGATATGACAGATAGAGTTCGTATTTCCGCCTATCGAGCAACCGCAACTACGGTGTCTCCACCAGAAACTTTATTCTATGTCAGATTCGATATTTCCGCCTCCCCGGTTAGCGGACAGATAACTTGCGATTCATTGAAATATGATATATCCACTGCAGGGACAGTCCCGGCAGTGTTTATTCCAGAAATCGGATATTCTATAACATTATCCACATCCTGTGGCTGCGATATTGTTGTGGATGGTTCCACTGAGACATCGCCGTATTCAACCAACTGGAATGGGGGAGAAGTTCATCAAATTGCTGCCCCGGAAACCACATCTGGTATAGCAGGAGAAAGATTCGTATTTCTATTCTGGTCTGATGGAGATACCAATTCTGAACGAACCATATTGGTTCAGCAGGATACCACTCTGGAAGCTATATACATTGGTCAGATAGCTATCGGTATATTCAATTATGGTGATTATGGCAATCCATCACCGATTGTGGGCACATATTGGGTAGATAGCACTGAGACATTAACCGCTGTCGCCGGTAGTCCGGATGAAGAAAATTATCATTACTGCAATGGATTTACTGGTTTTGGCGTGTTCACCGATGGTGCAAACGATTCACTGGAAATCCCACCTATCGATGCCGGTGGTATTATATGGAAATGGACGAATATGATACCA
>QNEG01000038.1 GCA_003645115.1 bacterium
ATGTGAACCTAATTCAGTTGTTGTAAGAACACAAGAGATAGAACCAGATAAAATTATCACTCCTGACTTGACAGGACAAGAGATAAAAACAGAAACAACAAAAGAAGAAGCAGCGAACGAAATTGAAAAATCGCAAGAAAGAGACATTCACAAAACGCCTCACGAGAGAAAGGCAATTGGAAGGTGGGGTGAAAAATACGTTTACAATGCCTTGAGAACAGAGTTTCAAAAACAAGGTGATATCGTTGAAACGAATCTTGGGTTTAAAGTAATAAATGCCGACAAAGAAGAACTTGAAATTATATGGTTAAACAAATCCCAAGAGATGGGAAAGGGTTACGATTTTGTTATAAAGAAAAATGGATATGAAGAAGAATATATTGAGGTGAAGACTAAAACAAAAGAAAGTGAAGAACTAATAGAGGTTACTGGAACTCAGTGGGAGTTTGCGAGAAAACTTTTTGAACAAAATGAAGGAGAAAAATATTCTTTTTATGTGGTCTTAAACGCTGGGAAAGAAAATGCTCAAATCCATATATTAAAAAACCCAATTAAACTCTGGAAAGAAGGAAAACTTTATGCACATCCAGTTAATTTCAAACTTTAAGATAAAAATTGAAAAAACTATAAACTTATTAATTACATCGAATAAATTCAAACCAAGGAGGTAAACAATGCGAATCAAGAGTGTATCGGTGATGGTGATGGCATTGGCATTACTATTCAGCGGTTGCGTGGGCAAGGAAAAGAAATCGGAGGAACCAGCGGAAAACCCCGAGAAAAAGGAAGTATCCGCAGAGGCAAGTAAAACAAAAGCAACGGAGGAAACATTGAGTCCAGATAGTCGTCCCATAGTGGTAATAGAGACCGATTATGGAAATATCGAGGTCGAACTTCGCCCGGACAAGGCGCCGAAGACCTGCGCAAATTTCGTGAAATTGGTGAAACAAGGATTCTATGATAGCCTGACTTTCCATAGAATAGTCCCCGGATTTGTAATACAGGGTGGCGACCCAGAGGGAACTGGACGAGGTGGTCCCGGATACACTATCCCCGCAGAAATTAGCGATTTAAAACATACTGTGGGTGCGGTCGCCTGCGCTCGAAAACCAGACCAGGTAAATCCCAATCGAGAATCATCTGGCAGTCAATTCTATATCACTTTAACACCCACTCCACATCTGGATGGCGGATATACAATCTTCGGATATGTTAAGAATGGGATGGATGTGGTGAACAAAATAGCAAAAGTAGAAACAGGACCTGGAGACAAGCCATTACAACCAGTATATATGAAAAAATTATATATAAAAGAAGAGTCTGGGACACAAAAAGAATAATTGCGCTTGACAATCTGAAGTAATTCTATAAGTTTATATACAATAAAGAGATATAATTACAATAATGTTAGTCGAAGGAGTTTGTTATGACCAAAGCTGATTTAGTGGAGATGGTAGCAGAACGAACTGGTTTCACAAAAACCGATGTCCAGGTGATATTCGATATGATGCTGGATGTTATAAAAGAAGTAATGTCCAGTGGACACAATATCGAAATTCGGCGATTTGGGACATTCAAAGTCAAAGTTCGTCGCCCCAGAATGGCGAGAAATCCACGCACTGGTGAACCAGTTCCTATACCGGAAAGAGTAATCCCAGTTTTCAAACCATCTAATGAATTCAAGGAAATGATAAAGATTACTCCAGAAAAATTTAAAGAAATGTCAGGTGTTAAATAATTCAGATATGAGAATACTCAAAATAACTTTAACCGCAATCGCAGTTATTGTGGGAATTATACTCATTGTAGCGGGGGTGAAAATCGACGATATCACCGAGATTATCACCAATGGGACTATTTTGTGTCTTTCTTGTATCGGAATAGGATAATCTAAATAAACAGATGCGGTATTCCATAATTGGAAAATCATCTTGCATTATGAAAAAGACAAAACTACCCATAATCCGATGGATAATTTTAGCAATTTCTGCACTACTAATCAATAGTTATATTTCCGGATGGTTATATAAACCACATCTATATACCGGAAAATTGAAAGCGATAATACTTCCGGTGTTGAATTGCTATGCCTGTCCGGGAGCATTTCCCAGTTGCCCGATAGGAACTATCCAGCATTTTATGGTAATTAAATTTGTCCCATTACTTACTCTGGGAATATTGATTATACTCGGTGCACTGGTGGGAAGACTATTCTGCGGATGGGCTTGCCCATTCGGTCTGTTCCAGGAATTACTGCATAAAATTCCTACTCCAAAATTATCTATGCCCAGATGGATGAGATTCGGAAAATATCTTTTTTTGATTATCACTGTATTTGTTGTCCCATATATAATAACTGATACATTCTTCTGCAAATTGTGTCCACAAGGTGCTTTGGAAGGTGGAATCCCACAGATGCTACTGAAACCCGAACTCCGTCATCTGGCAGGCTGGCTATACTGGACGAAAATTGCCATCTTAACAATTACCATTTTCCTGGTGATTTTTATAAAGCGATTTTTCTGTCGAGCTATTTGCCCATTGGGAGCGTTTTTGGCGATTTTCAACAAAATCAGCATAGTTCAGATGAAGGTGAATATATCCCAATGCACCCAGTGTAAATTGTGTAAAAAAGTTTGCCCAGTGGATATAAACATATATGAGGACCCCAATTCACCGGAATGTATCAGATGTGGATTATGTATCGGCTGTCTCAATGGAGTGAAATATTCCACTATATTTTCATCAGAACCAACAGTCAAACCGCAGCAAATCGAGCAAAATCCTCCGAAAATACCAGAAATAAATAATTGCGATTAGTAAGATAGAAATTAATTTACTTATTCTATTGCATTGTTATAAATTAATAGAAAACAACAATTATATCGAGTGTGAATTTGGAATTGGATAATCTACTACATATCGAAAATAGGCCTAACTGGAATGAATATTTTATGGCGATGGCATTTCTGGTAGCGGAACGTTCCACCTGCACCAGACGGAAGGTCGGTGCGGTCCTGGTTAGAGACCGAAGAATACTCGCTACCGGTTATAACGGTCCACCATCGGGTTTCCCGCATTGTGCTGTGGAACCGCAATCTGACCCGCAAAATATCCAATGTATTAGGAGCCAGTTGAAAATTCCATCAGGAGAAAGACAAGAATTATGTTGGGGAATTCACGCCGAGCAAAATGCTATTATTCAGGCAGCATTGTTTGGAGTATCCACCGAAAATTCTACATTGTATTGCACTACAAAGCCTTGTATCACTTGTGCAAAAATTCTTGCTAATGCTGGCGTGATAAAAATCTATACCGCAGAAAAATATCCCGATGAATTTTCTGATAAATTACTAAAAAAATTGAAAATCCCGGTGATTTATCTGCCGAAACCGAAAGTTGACTGGAAATTTAATATTGAAAATGAACCGAAATAAATATCAATTGCGAGATTTTTCGCATAATATAAGGAGTAAAAATAAATGAAATGTCCATTCTGTAATTCATTGGAGGATAAAGTAGTAGATTCTCGATTAGTCCGTGATGGCAAGGCTATTCGCAGACGACGAGAATGTCTGGAGTGCGGACAACGATATACTACTTACGAATATATCGAACAATCTCCGATATTGGTTATCAAGCGCGATGGCAGACGAGAAGAGTTCCAGCGTGAAAAATTGCTGAACGGGATTCGACAAGCCTGCCATAAACGACCGGTTCCTGCCGAGCAGGTAGAGGAAATAGTGGATAAAATCGAGGCGGAGATACTCGCCAGAGGTGAAAATGAAATCTCATCGGTGGATATCGGAATAATCGTAATGAAATATTTACATACACTGGACGAAGTCGCTTATGTCAGATTCGCATCTGTTTATCGAGAATTCAAGGATGTCGAGGAGTTCGAGGATATATTGAAAGAAGTGGAAAGACTCCGCAATCTGGAAGCGGTTAAAAATGCTCAATTGCCCATTTTCGAAGATGAAAAAAGCAATTAGTATTGTAATAAAAAAATAACATTGTCAGGAGGATATGATGAGGAAGTTAATGTTTGCATTGCTGTTTTGCTCGTTGATACTCGCACAAAGTGGGAAATTGAATATCACTTTCGACCCACGAGTCGAATTATTGGGTATAGTAGAAATACTCGCTCAACACGAAAGTTCTGCCGATAAAATATTTTCTGCCGACAATCAATATTTGCAGTCGGTGGAAAATTCTTTCTCCAAATTCAAAAATCATCCCGCTGTGGATGAATTGAAAAAACTTCACCTGAACGGGATGAACACCGATTTACTGGTAAAATTTATGCTACATCTTTCTGCGCCACCGAAGTTGGAATTGAAGTATCCTCTAAATGACCTATTTACCGGTATCCCCGAGGATGAAGCGGGGGAAAAGAAAAATATGTTGATTTCCTGGTTGAATAATGTTCGAGATTTTTCCGAAAAATCGGGATTTATCAAATTCTACGACCAGAAATCAGAATTTTATCAGGAAATCGGGATGCCACTGATAAAAACTCTGGAAGCTATGGATATAATACCACCGCTGGAAAAATTTTTCGGCATTAGTAAAAATGAGTATAATTTAATTCTGACACCATTATTTATGGGCGGATACACCGCAGAAATCGAGGAGGATAAATGTTTCCTGATAATCGGTCCCACTCGAAACGAGGACAATCTACCTCACTTTTGCCTGCATAGAACACCACCATATGTAAGACAACAATTCGCATATTTCTTCATTCAACCTATGGTAGATAATCACTGGGAAGCATTTTCTAAAAGTTCCACATTGTTTCATCCAATCGACGATATTATGAGAAAGCAGGGTATCCCCGATTGGAAAAATTGTGTCTATTGGCATCTAATATACGCCGCAGTTAATACCGCAAAGGAAAATGGATTACAAAGAGAACTGGATATTATTTCCAATGTGAAATTTGGGTTTATATATCTGTTGGAAATAATGGATTTAATCGAGATAAGCTATTTAACTAATCGTGATAAATATGATACATTCGCAAATTTTCTTCCAACAATTGCGCGACATCTCGAAGATATTTCCAATATCCCATCGGATGATTTTTCCGATAGAATCAGTGCGCGAGTCACCGCCACAACCAGCGACCTATGGAAATCCGCAGAGGAAAACTGCAAGAAATTGTCATACAGTGATATCACATTGCTGTTAAGTCTGGATATTCAATCTTATCCGAAGCAGGCGGAGAATGTATTCCGATGCTTTATGGGAACACACAGTCGCGATGATGAACATTACTGGATGACCCAATATCAACTGGGAAAGGTAAAATATTTTCAGGGAGAATTAGATTCTGCAGAACAAATTTTCAACCAATATTTAAAATATCAACCGCAGGGAGAAATGGCATCCGGCGCATTCTGGAGATTGGGACAGATAAAACAACAGAAAGGCAATTATAATGAGGCAAAACAACTTTACGAACACGCACTGCGCATAGACCCGAATTTACTTCAAGCAAAAAATTCACTCAATGAATTGTTGG
Organism: bacterium; assembly: GCA_003645115.1. GTDB lineage: Bacteria > UBP14 > UBA6098 > B30-G16 > B30-G16 > B30-G16. Next base: position 5,531 of record QNEG01000038.1, read on the forward strand.
AAATAATGGAAAAAGAATAATCCATTCGATATCTGAAATGTATTACCACAGAGTCTTTATATCGGATTTTTCACTAATGAACGCGATAGGTTTATTTTTTTTAATATCTTCGATTACAAATTAGAGGGATAAAAATGAGCATAAACTCGATTACAGAAATAGTCTCAGAAAGAATTCTCATCTGTGATGGAGCGATGGGAACATTTTTATATGATATCGGTGCTCCCAGCGGACACTGTTATGATGAACTCTCCATTTCAAAACCCGAAATGATTTCACGGGTGCATCGAGAATATATAGCAGCGGGAGCCGATATAATCACCACCAATACATTCGGCGCAAATCGATACATACTGGACAAGTATTACGACTTGGGCGATAAAACTCGTGATATAAACATTTCTGCGGTAAGGATTGCTCGCGCCTGCGCTAAACACAGCGACAGAGAAATATTTGTGGCAGGAGATATCGGTCCGGTGACTCGACCACTGGAAACTGCAGAAATTCTAACCGAAAGTCAAATAGAACAGATATTTTACGAGCAAATATCTATGCTCACAGAAGCTGGTGTAGATATAATCATTTTCGAGACATTCGCCGATTTATCGGAATTGTTGATTGCTATAAATACTGCAAAAAAATGTGCGCTAAATATACCGATATGGGCATCGATGTCTTTCGTGGATGGTAAGACATTGATGGGCGATGATCCGGAGCGAGTGGGTAAGGCACTATCCGAGACTGACATATTAATCGTCGGTGCGAATTGCGGTCGCGGTCCGAAAGAAATTTTGGATGCCGCAAAGCAATTGGGAAAAGTATTCCCTCGGTTTGTGTCCGCTATGCCTAATGCCGGACAACCCACTTTCGTGGATGGTAGATTTTTTTATCCTGCCACATCGGAGTATTTCGCCGAATTTGCCAAAAAGTCATATCTTGCGGGAATCAACATAGTGGGTGGATGCTGTGGTTCGAATCCGGAGCATATAAAAGCGATGAGTTCTGCACTCAACAAAAAAAAACCTCGAAAACGGAAAATGATACCGGGAGCAAAAATTCCCGAACCCACGGTAAAAGTGAGGAAATATCCTCGAACTCCTACCTCGTTTGAAAAGAAGATAAAATCTGATTTTGTTCTCACTATGGAAATCGACCCGCCTCGCGGCACCGAGGTGGGAAATTTGGTCTATCGTGCTCGAGTATTTAAAGAACTGGGTGGCGATGCAATAAATATCGCCGACCTTCCGATGGCGAGGATGAAAATGAGCGCACTGGGATTGGCTGCCGCCATTCGAATTAGAACTGGGATAGATATTATACTTCACTTTACTGCGCGCGATAGAAACCTAATAGCTATGCAATCGGATTTACTTTCTGCTTACGCACTGGGAGTGGATAATATCCTTGCATTGCGTGGAGACCCACCCGCTGTGGGAGACTATCCATTCGCTACTGGAGTGTTCGATATTTCAACTTATGGACTGGTAAATTTGATATCCTCATTTAATGATGGTTTCGATTTGCTGGGCAATCCGCTGGATTCACCGACCTCGTTTTTTATCGGAGTAGCATTCAATCAGAATGCGCAGGTATTCGAGCGCGAACTGGAACGGCTGGAGAAGAAATTGGAGTCTGGTGCCCATTTCGTTCAGACTCAACCAATATTTTCAGCCGATGGATTGGAAAAATTGATAAAATTTCTGGAGGGGCGAGAGATTCCTGTAATAGCGAGTATATTGCCGTTGCTTTCTGCTCGACACGCAGAATTCCTTCACAACGAAATACCTGGTATAAGAGTTCCCCAAAAAATTCGCCATATTCTTTCCAAGAAATCGAATAAGAAATCTGCTCGAATGTCGGGAATAAGTATCGCCAGAGATATGCTAAAAGTAGCGCGAGAACTGGCTCAAGGCGCTTGCATTATGCCACAGACAGGAAAAATCGATATTATAGAAAAAATACTTTATTGATTAATTATTCCAACTCTTTCAATAAATCTCTCGCTTTCTTTTCCAGTTTATTATCGGGATTGCTTACCAATATCTGATTCAACAATATTCTCGCTCTTTGCTGATTGTTCTGGTCCAGTCTGATTTTCGCTTCCAGTAAATCACTCCACAGACGCCATAGTGTATTCGGGTATTTCTCTCGAATATCATTTATATACACTACTGCCGACGAATCCTGATTGATTTTATAATACAATTCTGCGGAAAGATATTGCTTGTGAGCCAATTTCTCCAGACAAAGTTGTTTTCCGTATTTAGCGCTGTCTGCCAGCTCCGACATCGGATATAAATCGAGGAAATCATTATATGCCTGGATTGCCTTTTTAGTGTATTCCTGGTCGAGCTGTGGTTTTGGTGCCGCAAGCCTATATGCCTCCGCAAGTAAAAACGAAGCTTCCTGAACCAATTTACTTTGCGAATATTGTTTTATTAGCCATTTCAGTTCCGATGCGGCAAGAATCGGTTCATCATCCGCTATGTATGCTTTCGCAGTAAGCAAATGAGCATCATCTGCCCACACCGATGGAGTATAACGAAGTTCATTTAATGTGGTTATCGCTTTCTGGTATTTGCCATCCTGATAATATGCTTCCGCTCTTTTATAAACCTGTTCATCATCGAGTTGAGCTAACGATTCTTTTTGTCCTGCGCAACCCAACAGTATTATCATCAGTAAGAATGTAAAAGTTATTCTGACTTTCATAGTGATAACAATAAACTGTAAAAATGGTCGAGGTCAACTAAAAAATAGGAACCGCAGATATACACAGAAAAAAAACAAAATGGGGAAGTAAGATTAAAGATTGTCTGAACTATGATTTTGGCAAACCCTTCTATGCTGATTTGGTCCTCATTTGTCCCTTTTATCGAGCGGAACAAACGAATACGTAACATTTTTCAGGATGTTTCATTTGTAAAACATTGTAGCCGGGAAAAATTTTTCCAATTTCCATTCGGTTTTAACCGACAAAGAGCAATATAACGAGAAAAAATATCAAGAATCTACATTATCGCCATTTTTATACATTGCGATTTATATCTATAATCATTTTACCTTTTCACCGCTGAGTATGACCTCCAATAATCGCTTCAGTGCATCGGTGGTTAGTTGTCTTCGCAAATAACCCCTGATTGCCAAAGAAATGGAGCCAGTTTCCTCGGATACAATAATCACCACCGCATCGGTATGTTCGGTCAAACCGACACCAGCGCGATGACGCATACCGAGTATCCTTCTGTATCGAGGATTTTCTGACATCGGGAACTCACAGGCGGCAGAGATAATTTTTTCACCAGAAACTATCACACCGCCATCGTGTAGTGGAGTATGCGGAGCGAAAATAGTCGCCAGTAATTCTGGAGTGAGTTTTGCCTGAATAGGTTTACCGGTATTTACAATATCATCCAGCGGGACATGACGCTGTATTGCGATTAACGCGCCCACTTGACTCTCGGAAAGTATTTTCGCAGAGCTTACCAAATCATCTATCATTCGCATCGTAGGTTCTGTGGAGAACATTCGGAATATCTTATTGTTTCCGATTCTGGTAAGTATATCTCTCAATTCTGGCTGGAATACTACCAGGAATGCGATTACCCATACAGTTCCCAGCCGTTGAATTCCCCATGCGACAGTGGAAAGGTTTAGCGAATATGCGACTAATGCACCAAACAGGATAATAGCCAATCCCGCCAACATAGAGCGAGCTCGTGTCCCTTCCATTATAGATAATACTCCGTAAGTTGCGGTGGCTATCAGCAAAATATCCACTACATCGCCCAGTGTAACCGGGATAAAATATATGTGAAATAGAGTAGGCATTATAAAAAATATAATGGGAAAAAATCAGTTGTCAAATTCTAATTCGGGTGGTTTTTCACTCTGGCGGACTTCTCGCTTTGCTTTTTTTAGCGTTGCGCTGGTGTCGGGAAGTTCGGGGCGAATGCCATTGAA
>QNEG01000039.1 GCA_003645115.1 bacterium
TCCATAGAGCGTGGAACCAATTGCAGTTTGTTTTTATATATTCCCACCATCGCATTCATTGCCACAGTATCACCACGATTATATTCATCTGGATTTAAATCTGGGAAATTGGAATAGTAAAAATAAGATTCGATACAAGCATCGGCATTTGGGGAACACAATTGCAGAGACATCGAATTGTCATATTTTCGCACATAATTTATTATTCCAGCAGTTCTCACTACTATGCCATACAATGAATCGGACAGCTGAGCAATATCCAATTTTGTGGGTTCTGGCTCGATTATTTTCAATTTCTCGGGCAGATTTACGATAAGATAAGTATAATCGCCCTTCATTCGGACAGTCCCCTCCACTTCCACTGTGTCGCCCGGAGTCGGAATCCTACCAGAATTATATATCTCCTGTGCTTGAGCACCATAGGCTTTTATCCATATCGCTCCAGTTTCATCATCCAGGGGAAAAGATAAAGTTTGGTTGACAGAATCATAGCTAACGGAACGAGTTACTACGCCCTTCATTCTGGCATAGGCAAAATTTGTTCTATTGTCTATTTCCGCCGCCTGAATTTTTGGAACCATTCTATTTCCAGCCGCCCACCATAAAATCAGCACACCCAATATGGAAAATATCAATGAAAATAACTTCAGGAATTTTACAGAAACTCGCTCACCAATACTGGCACCACAATATGGACAGGTAGTATATGCTCCAACATATCTTCCGCAGGAAGGGCAATATGCGCCCTCCTGTTTTGGGATTTCACTGGTCGAATCTATTCTTTTCTGTGTCATATATTTGCCTCCGAAAATTTTATTGAATGTAATTATAAATCATAAACAGAATAAGTCAATATAAAGTTATCATTACTATTAATTTATTCATTTTCGATAACGGAAATTTCTTATTTATTCAGGTTATCACCAATAAATTATTTGCAAATGAGAATATATTTTATATTTTGTGCTAATCTATTTTGGGAGGACTAATATGATTAGAAAAGTATTTTTCATAATTGCAATATTCGGTATAATTTTCGCCAAAGAACCCGATGTAATTTCTCGAGACGAAGCAATCACTATCGCTTTGGAAGCATTAAAAATGAGCCCCGATAAACTTTCGCTTAAAAGTGATATAGATGTGGATTCATTTCGATTGAGTGTGGTAGATTTATGTATGGAGCGTCCTACCGAGTTGCCCGAAATTATCGATAGTCTCGCCGATGAATTAGAATTTACTACCGGTGCCAGTTTTTTCAGTGCGATAGCTGGATTCCTGGACATTAAACCCGCTACTCCACCATTGTATGGAAAACAAAGTAAAAATCCCTGGGCGAATGAAAAAAATGTCCCGCCGAAAATCCGCAAGGCATTGGATATACTTATGGAAGCATTTTATGATGCCAATGTCAGTCTGGAATCCGCATTCGAGGAATTAGACTCGTTCCAATTGGACACATTATTTTCCCGCGCACCTGAATATCTTACTCCAGGTGCGGAGAAACTTGCCGATGAAGTCGATGAATCCACGCTGGAGGAAATGGACAAACAGGAATTACTGGAGGAAAAACAGGACGAAAGATTTTTCACTCTGGCATCTCGAGTGAACCAGCAAAAACTCCTGGAATCTGCAACTCGAATCGCTCAATCCACCTGGAAAGCAAAGGACTTATCCACTGCGGTAAAATCTCGTGAGGGAAATGGAATCGCTCCCGATACAATAGCATTCGGTGATATAATATACTACGCAGAAACAGAGTTCGGTCCGGTAATAATCGGCGGTGCAGGTCCCACTGTCTATCTATCACCTTGTGCGATAATCATAGACCTAGGCGGTGACGATGAATATCGTTGCGCCGCCGGCGGAACTGCTAATTCACTCAAATTCGCCGTAGCTATCGACTTGGATGGAAATGATGTGTATTGGTCAGAATCCTCATTCGCTCACGGCGCAGCTCTTGGTGGAGTGGGAATACTTCTCGACTTGAAGGGTAATGACCATTATCGCTCACTTCATCACAGTCAGGGCACCGGAATATTAGGTTGGGGAATTCTGTGGGACTATGACGGCGACGATGTCTATGTCGGTCATACTGCAGTCCAGGGTGTCGGATTCCTCGGCGGAGGATTATTGTATGATGCTACTGGAAATGATAGATACGAGGCGCATCTTTATTCACAGGCTTTCGGTTTCGTGGGCGGACTCGGAATGATATACGAATTGGAGGGAAATGATTCATACATCTGCACAGGAGCGAGTGTAGATAAATTACGATACGCAGACCATCATGTCACTCTCTCTCAGGGATTTGGATATGGATATAGACCGGATTGGTCTGGCGGAATCGGTTTCCTGATGGAGCATTCGGGCAATGATGTATATACATCGGACATATTCGGTCAGGCAGCGAGTTATTGGTTCGCACTGGGCACTATTTATGATATCCACGGAAATGATAACTATATTTCATATCAATATGCTCAAGGTTCGGGAGTTCACCTTGCCGCAGCGGCATTGATAGACCTGCAGGGAAATGATGCTTATGTGGCTCACGGTGTCTCTCAAGGTTGTGGGCACGATTTAGCTATCGGTTTCCTTAATGACCGCTCCGGCGATGATAATTATGTCACCTGGGATCTCGCTCAGGGCGCAGGTAATGCAAATGGTATCGGCATTCTTGTAGATGAAAAAGTCAGCGAGGATGCCTATGTAGCAAAGCGAGAATATAATGTCCAGGGTTATGGAAATTGGCGAAGGTCATTCGGCAGTGTCGGTTTGATGTTGGATTTAGGCGGCGATGACGCATACGCTGGCAAGGGCGAACAGGGAAAATGGTGGAGTTGGTCGAATTACGGGCTGGGAATAGATTTTCCCGCTGGTGCAGATAACCTTACTGAATCACAAAAATGAACATTATGAATTCAAATAAATCCTATCCAATGGGTTTTACATTATCACCAAAAATCATATCTATGAAATAGAAAGGAGCTTTAATGTTAGAATATTCCAGACGAGTTCGCTCATTTTCATTATCCTCTATAGATACTATGACTGCATTATGTTTCCAGTATGATAGCGTGATGCTTGCTGCTGGCACTCCGAATTTAGATGTTCCTGATAAATTGAAAGAGCTGGCAAAAAAATATATCCATAAGGGACATAATCAATATACTGTCAATAAGGGTTCGGCGCGACTTCGCGATGCAATTTCTGTTGAATGGTCGAAACCATTAGGACGAAAAATCGACCCCGAAAATGAAATCACTATAACTTGTGGTGCCACCGAAGCGCTATTGGCTGTGGCTCTGGCAACTGTTAACCCCCAGGATAAAGTAATCGTATTCGAGCCATATTATGAAAACTTCCGCAATATAGTATTATTAGCCGGTGGAGAACCAATCTTTGTTCCCTTGATACCATATAAATGGGAACCAGATTGGGATATTCTGGAAAGAGAAGCAAAAAATGCGAAGTTGTTAATACTAAATTCTCCTCATAATCCAACCGGTTCTGTCCTCGATGAAAATACAATCCAAAAAATCGCCAGAATCGCTATCCAGAATGACTTGTTCGTCCTCTCCGATGAAACTTATCGAACTATGGTTTATGATGTGGAGGAACCGAATTCTATCGCTTCATTGCCAGGTATGATGGAACGAACTGCTGTAATATCGTCATTTTCAAAGACAATGACCGCCACTGGTTGGCGAGTCGGCTTTTTCATTGCATCGGCGGATTTTACCGAGCAGATAAGGAAGGTTCACGATTTCAGTTCTATATGTGCTCCTGCCCCATTCCAAGATGCAATTGCAGAATTTATAACATCAAGGGATTTCGATAGTTATTACAATGACTTAATAAATAAGTATAAAAATAAGCGAGATTTGCTATGTGATGCATTGCGTTATACTGATTTCATTTTTTCGATTCCACAGGGAGCATATTATATTCTCGCAGATTTTTCCAATATAAAACCCGAATTGGATGATTTCAAAATGGCGGAGTTTATGGCAAAGGAAATTGGAGTCTGCGTGGTCGGTGGGCGAGCTTTTTTCGACCAACTCCAGCGTGGAAAAAAATACTTGAGATTCTCATTTGCCAGAAAGATATCGGAAATAGAGGATGCCGCACAGAAAATAAAAAATATAAGATGACATTGGCAAACTATATTCAAAAAAAACTTGTTCTAATCTATGGATAAATTTATAATGATAAACTTTGCAATTTTTTTATGGGATTTGAAAAATATGCGGTATTCGATTTAGAACAATAATATTGTGAGGGAGTGCTCTATGAATATGATAGATGTCTTAAAAGATGAATGTATCGCACTAAATAGAAGTTACTCAAACAAGGTAGAAGTATTAGAGGATATAACAAAATTAGCAAAGGAATGTTCGGTCTTTAAGGATATAGAATCTGATAGAATATTCAATGCCCTTTCTAAAAGAGAAAAACTTACCACAACCGGGTTCGGTAATGGAATAGCTATTCCCCACTGTCAGCTCGATGAGGTAAAAGAATTCGTTGTCGGATTAATAACGGTTCCCGATGGCGTGGATTTTAATGCATTAGATGGGAAAAAAGTTAAATTAATTATATTTATAATCGGTCCGACTGAAGAAACAAATAAGCATATAAAAATATTATCTGAAATATCCCGCGCATTGCGTATCCCTGGTGTCGTTCAGGAACTTGTTGCTGCTCGAGATAAGCAAATACTGAAAGAAACATTTCTAAAAAATATCCGGGATAACATACTTGTCGAAGATAGCGATAAAAAGAGGATTATTCAAGTATTTGTGCAGGACAGCGATAAAATGAAAGCTATATTAGAAGAATTGTTGTCATTGAATCCAAGCTCCCTTATCGTATTGGATGGCGAGAACGCACATAATTATTTGGTCAAAATTCCCTTGCTGGCAGGTTTTTGGCGAGATAATAAGCGCGATTATTGTAAAATAATTCTGGCTACTATAAGCAAAAAATTGTCCAACGAAGCTATAAGACGTATAAAACAAATTTCCGATGATATAAATGAACCTAACAATATGCTTATCATTGTTCAAGATGTGGTCTATATCACGGGTGAAATCGAATTTTAAGAATATTATAATAAAATGGAATTCTCAATTATTTTCATAATAGGACTCGCTATATGTATATGCTATTATGTTGGTGAGTCCGTCAAATTTATCAAACTACCCTCATTAATCGGTCATATGTTGGTGGGAATCTTATTCGGAGCATCACTACTTCATTTAATCGATGAAACTCAACTCGAACACCTATCGTTTATAACAGAAATCGCACTCGGTTTTATCGCTCTTATTATAGGATTGGAATTGGATTTTAAGTCATTAAAACAATATGGGAAAAGTATCATATTGATAATATTATCCGAATCATTTTTGGCGTTTTTTGTAGTAGCTATCGCCATATATTTTCTGACATCCGATTTAGCAATGGGATTGCTATTTGGCGCAATGGCACCAGCCAGCGCACCAGCTGGAACTGTGGCGGTGATTAGAGAATATAAAGCTAAAGGTTCACTTACTAAAGCATTATATGCAGTGGTCGGTTTCGATGATGGATTGGCTATAATCATATTTGCATTTGCCAGCACATTTGCATATAACATTCTCTCTAAAGAATCATCGAGTAGCAATATCAGTGTTTTGACCACTATATTATTACCCCTTAAGGAAATTGGGTTAAGTATTGTATTGGGTATAATATCGGGATTCCTTATGAGTTTCATTATCAGAAAATCTAAAAAAATAAATAATCTCCTTATAATTATATTCGGTTCTATATTAATAATAACTGGTATCTCTATTAGTCTTCATATTTCTCTTATACTCACCAATGTAATAGCAGGACTGGTTATAGCAAATACCAGAAACGAATCATTGATTATGAATATAAAACAACAAATAAATCCAATTATTCAGATAATGCTTGTGTTATTCTTCTTTCTCGCAGGTGCTCACTTGGATCTCGCCAAATTACCACAATTAGGAGTAATAGGACTGATTTATATTATCAGTCGTTCTGTAGGTCTAATGGGCGGTGCATCCCTGGGAGCGATATTAGGCGGTGCCGAAGAAAAAATTAAAAAATTCTTAGGTATGGGAATTCTATCTCAAGCAGGAGTAGCAATTGGATTAGCACTAATCGTAAAGCAAAATATTTCTAAAATTGGAACAAATCATGCAACTGAAATCGCAATATCTGTCCTTACAATAATAACAGCTACTAGTATCATATTCGAAATTATTGGACCAATTTTGACCAAATTTGCTCTGATTAAATCTGGAGAAATAGATAAAGAATAACCCCGAACTATTAAACGATATGTATCCACAAGAATAATCGAATTGGAAAGACAAGCCGATAAACTCGAATAAAAAACTACGGAGAATTTATCTAATGCTTGATATATTACTAAATTTTTTCACTCATCTTCGTGATACTTTCAATCATCATATATTGTTTGGCTTATCTGCATTACTACTAGCGGGATTTTTGCTGGGAAAACTCGCCCAAAAATTAAAACTCCCCACGATTACTGGTTTCATAGTAGCTGGATTCCTATTGGGTGAATCCACCACCGGGATTGTTCATAAGAATCTGACCGCATACTTAACCAGTATCACCGAGTTAGCACTGGGAATAATCGCAATCACTATCGGCAGTGAATTTTCCTTTATTAAGCTGAAGCGATTGGGAATAAAAATTATTATAATCACCGTGTTACAATTGCTATCTACTTTTATAGTGGTAACTATCGGATTGAATTTATTGGGATTACCGCTAAATATTTGTTTGCTATTGGGTGCGATAGCCACTGCAACTGCTCCCGCCGCTACTGTGGCAATAGTCCAGAGTATGCGCGTTCGTGGAGAATTTGTGGATTATTTATACGGAATTGTGGCACTGGATGATGCCGGTTGCATAATCCTATTCAGCGTGGTATTTGCTGTGGTAGGTTCTTTAATCGGCGGTGTGCAGAATATTGGAATTAGTTCTATTATTTTTGCTGGCATCCTCGAAATTGCAGTATCTATTCTGCTGGGACTACTCGCTGGCATAATGCTTCACATAATCACATCTCGACAGAAGCATAAGAATGAATTATTAATATTGAGCATCGGGATGGTATTTCTGTTGACTGCAATATCGGTGTCATTGCATTTCTCTCTTCTTTTGTCCAATATGATGATGGGAGCGACTGTAATCAATATCAATCAGCGGAATTCTCGAATAATACGGAATCTGGAACCATTAACTCCACCACTATATGCTGCATTCTTTGCCATAGCGGGAACCGAGTTAAGAATAGATTTCCTCACCAGCTCCACTATACTTTTACTGGGACTGGCATATATATTATTCCGAGGCGCTGGGAAATATCTGGGAGTATATGTAGGCGCTATAACTGCCAAAGCTCCACAGTCGGTTAGAAAAAATCTTGGACTTTGTATGTTACCTCAAGCTGGTGTGGCTATCGGTTTGGTTCTATTCATCCAGACTTCTCCTATTTTTGCATCACCCACTGCGGAAATTGCCAAATTTATTACTTTGATAACAAATATCGTGTTGTTCTCTGTATTCGTAAATGAACTGGTCGGTCCACCATTGTCCAAACTTGGATTGACCAGAGGAATATTATATCAGGGAGGTAGTGATGGATATTGATATATATCGCATAGTGAAACCGGAACTTTGCGAATCAAAATTACGTTCTCGCAAGAAAGACCAAGTTTTGCGAGAATTGGTGAAAATTGCGAAGAAATCGCCGCTGCTGAAAGATATCGATGTGGAAGAGATATATGATAAATTAAAGATTCGTGAGGAACAGGGTTCCACTGGAATCGGCGAGGGAATCGCTATTCCTCACACCGCTGTGCCTGGATTAACTGATTTCATAATCGTCCTCGCCGTTTCTGGTAAGGGTATAAATTTCGAGGCGATAGACAGACGAAAAGTCCACCTATTCGCATTGATACTGGGTCCAGAAAATCAGCCGAAATTGCATATTCAACTGCTCGCACAATTGTCTCACATATTCAAGGATAAGCAGACTCGAGATAAACTCATCCACTCACGGACTTCACTGGCATTGTATGAAAATTTTATGATGCAATGCGAACCTGAGACAAAGATAGAAAAAGCAAAATCAGAGAAGCAAAAAATTGTAATATTGGTAATTCAGCGGATGGATATGTTCGAGGATATAGTGGAATACCTAACCGAGAAAGGAGTGGTCGGTGCAACAATTATCGAATCGAAGGGCTTTCGCAATGTGCTGACCGGAATACCGCTGTTTGCAGATTTCATTCAAATATTCGGTGAAAGAAGCGATGAAAATCAGACCATAATTTTTGCTATACCAGAATCACTCGTAGAAAATATAATCGATGGTATCGAGGACATAACTGGCGATTTGAACACTCATTCCGGTGCGATGATAATGGTAATCGACCCGGTATTGACCAAGGGTTCGCTTGAATTGATTTAAATAATTATTTTCTTATTTTTCACTCGCCATTTGGTGCCATCGGGAGTATCCTTTAGCTCGATTCCCATTTCAGTCAATTTATCTCGAATTTGGTCGGCTTTAGCAAAATCTTTTTGCTGGCGAGCTTTCTCTCGTTCTTTTATTAAATCCATTATCTCCTGTGGTAATTTTGCCTCCGCCTTTTTTAACACACCCAATACAGAATTTATCCTGTCCATAGTTTGAATTGCATATTCTGCATCGGCAGTAGTTATTCCCTCATCGGCGGAAATTCTATTGACCTTTTTTACCATCTCGAACACTGCGCCCAGTCCAGCGGAGATATTCAAATCATCATCCAGCGCATTCTCGAATTCTTGTTCGCCGGTAGAGATTATATCGGTGACTTTCCTATCTGTTCCCGGTATATCTTTTTTCAGGCAATCTTCCAACATACTAATATAATCCTGCAATCTATCGATAGATGCTTGAGCTGCCTTCAATCCCTCCATAGTAAAATTCAACTGTTGTCTGTAGTGAGTGGAAAGTAATAGGTATCTTACCGCCAATGGATTGTGTCCCATTTTCAATAAGTCGCGCAAGGTATAGAAATTACCGAGAGATTTAGACATTTTCTTACCCTCTACAATCAGGTGAGCGCAATGAAGCCAATAGTTGACAAAAGTTTTCCCGGTGGCTGATTCGGATTGAGCTATTTCATTTTCGTGATGCGGGAAAATATTATCCTCGCCACCGGTGTGAATATCGAAATTTTCGCCGAGATATTTCATAGACATAGCGGAGCATTCTATATGCCATCCCGGGCGCCCCTTACCCAATGGAGTTTCCCAGAACACATCGCCATCGTTTGGAGTCCAGGCTTTCCACAGTGCAAAATCTGCCCATTGTTCCTTTTCATATTCATCGTGCAGGATTCTCGCACCGGGTCGTAA
>QNEG01000040.1 GCA_003645115.1 bacterium
ATGTTAATATGGCTAATGTTAATATGAGGGGGGTTAATAAAATGAGAAAGTTGTTTATTTGGTTGATTTTAATGAGCATTGTTGCCTTTTGCTTTGGCAATGTAGCTGATACTGATACTGCCAGAGAGAAATCTCAAAATCCGAGGATGATAGTCCCCGATGCGAACTATGAACGGCCACCTACACTGAGCGATTTGCTGATGTATGCAGTGAAAAATAAATTGCCCAAAGTCCCACTTCCACCACCTCGTAAACTTTCTCCAGGAATAGAAAAATATTATGGACCATTACCGGTCTCACTTCCCAGTGCTGTATCCAGAGGAGAATATGGAATGGATACCAAACATTTCCGTTCTTCACCATCTTATTCTCCATCGGAGGCGTTGGATTATGGCGGTTTCGATGCCAGCGACATTCTAGTATCCACACCATCCGCATTGCCACAATTTCAACCTACTATCGCTACCGATGATTCCGGCAATGTATTCGCTGCCTGGATAGAGGAAATCGATGGCAATAATTGGGCAGTAAAAGCCTCGCGCTCCACCGATGGCGGATATACTTGGGAAAGCTCTGTTACTGTGGATGGTTCCGGGTGGAATTTGATGCCACGACTGGCCGCATTCACCGCAGGCGCATATACTCGAGTCCATCTCACTTACCAGAAAGTCGAAATGCATATCTATGATATCTATGACACATCGGGAACTTATCTTGGGCAGGATACCACTTACGAAGGCGATGTATATTATTCTCGCTCCAATAATACCGGGGCATCATATTCATCGCATTACCCACTCGCAAACTCCGACATCGACCTTATAATACTTCATTTCAACTATGATGAGAGCTACCCGGATATCGCTGTGGATGATGCAAATAATGTAGCAGTGGCTTTTAATACTCAAGCTGACGAAGGACATATACTAAATATTGCATTACTTATAATTTATATTATTCTTTTTGAGGGATTACCACCATTCTGGTTTGAATATACCTGGTATACAATAGAATTCCGTTCATCGACCAGCGGTGGCGGAACCTGGAGTTCAGCAGAAGAAATAGTGAATGAATGGTTCGTAGATAGATGGTATCCAGCTATCGATATATACGGGACTGGAGCCGGTGCCACTATGTTCTGTTCATATGCTCAAGCTGGATTCCTATCGCTAATGAACGCTACCACAGTGATGAAAGAGGTAGATAATCCCTTCTATTCGCCTTCCGTTGGCGATGAGGTATTTATCGCCGATGGATATTGCGTTAGCGGTGGGCTTAAAGCTGGCAGTGATGGCAATCCTCGTGTCGCTATTACCGATGATTTCTCATGGGACGATTATGATGTATATTATACATATTCCACCGATGGCGGTAGTTCATTTATATCCCCGATAATTATCGATATAGGATATCACGATTCTTATGAACCCAGAATGTATCTTGATGAGGCTGATAATCCATTTATGGCGTGGACAGATGCTCGCGATGGAGATTACGATATATGGTGCGCGTGGTCTGAGGATGGTGGAATTACATTACGCGACGACCAACATAAAGTCAATCAAGACCCCTGGAACGATAATCAATATTGGCCTGGAGTATCACTATTCCTCAGCGACACTGTGCGACGATTGGATATAGATTGGTGGGACACCAGATATGACCCCGATGGCGATATATACTATAATCACGCTACCTGGTGGAGAACTAATCTACACATTCAGACCCACGATTCTATGGCGAATCCTATCGCAGGAACCGTCGGTGTCAGTTATTGGTCTTTTGGTGTGCTTATAGAACGAGAGCTGGAAGAAGGCGAATGGATTATCTATCACGACCCTTATACCGATATCACTGTGGATGCTATCTCCTCCGGCTCCGATTCCACGGAAAGATGGGTATTATATGAAAATTACACTGTGGATACTGTCCTTACCCCTACTACGCCAGGAAATACATATACTCTAACATATTATGACCAGTATAATACTATATTTACCACTACTAAAGGAAATCCGCCAGCTTGCCCACATCCGGTGCCTACGGGCATTTTCTTTACATTCCAATATTTCGATGGAGTGGAATTCGGAAATACAGATTATACTCACTGGGCAGATGTCCACGGAATTTATAATTATACCACCACAGTGGTGGTCACTGCCGACCAGGAAAGATGGCATACTCCCGAACCGGGCGGATATGTTATGAGCACTACAATCGCGCCGACTTATTATCACCAATGGAATGCGGAATTTATGCGTCCACTGAAGCAAAATTCTGATACTGGCGAATGCGCCTGCACTCATACTGTCCCATCCTTTACTTTGCTCAGTCGCTATTGTGATGGCGAAAATGTTGGCGGTGCCACCGCAATTACAGCGTGGACAGATTGTGGAAGTATTTACGAATATGAGAACCCCAAGATTATTACATCCCAGCAGAGATGGATGATTACTTCTGGTGCCTCCGATGTGGTGGATAGTCTCGGACCATATCAACCAGATGTTTATCATCAATGGAAACCGAGTATAGTCCTGATTGGACCATCGGATACCAATACCACCTGTTGTGAAAGCTATTGGAATGGCGGAATTGAATACTATGAAACCGACTTGTGGGGAACATATTATCCCTGGGTAGATTGCGCCAGCAGATTGAAGATGTATGATTTTACTACTCTCGGCTGGGTAGCAAGAGACCCTACCGAATTCTCCTGTATTACATCTGCATTTATGGCGAGTATCAGATATGGAAATGTGGTCTCGGTCACATTGAGAAATGATTTCGGATATGGCTTCATTATGGCGGATGGCGACACACTTTCCTCGCCAGCAGTGATAGGCTGGGCGCCTTCATCAGACCATACTATTACTGCTGTTACTCCACAGGAATTTGGTGCCACTCGATATGTGTGGGACCATTGGGACGATGGCGGCGAAGTATCTCATATGGTTACTGTGATATCCGATACCGAATTCGTCGCATTTTTCAATCGACAATTCAGACTCGAAATTATCTCTGACCACGGCGACCCATGGGGCGATGGTTGGTATGATGAGGGAACCAGCGCAGAATTCGGTGTAGAACAATATGACTCTGTGGGTGGAATTAGATATGTATTCACTGGATGGACAGGGACTGGAACTGGAAGTTATACTGGAACCGATACCTGCGATACAGTAATTATGAATAATCCAATTACTGAGGAAGCCAGCTGGGATGTGGAATACAAGCTTAATGTAACTTATACTGGGACATCGATTATCCCGACTCAAACCGGGACTGGCTGGTATGCAGCAGGAAGTATGGCCAGTATTTCCACCGATTCTATTCTCGGCGATGATGGCACCGATGAGGATTCCGTCAGATTTTTATTCGACCACTGGGAATCTACTCCATCTGGTGCGATTATTGGCTGTCCCAATTGCGCTAATACTCAAGTATTTATGGACCAACCATATACCGTGACTGCTGTATATGTTACACAATATCGTTTTTGGGTTTTCAATGATACATTCCCTGATACATTGGGCGCACCGGACCCTGCAGTCGGCGCTCATTGGATTACCAGCGGAGATTCCGTAGTTGCACTGGTCACATCGCCTTATGATGGTATGTATTGCACGGGATATGCCGGAACCGGTTCTGTCCCCACTACTGGCTATTCTGACACTGCACGATTCGTTATGGAGGAACCATCATCGATAACCTGGCACTGGGGAAATCAATATATACTGGATGTTCACGCTGTTTTGGATGGCACTCCTGAATATTCTGACTGGCTTATAGACCATCCCTCTATGGGCGCTTCTCCACCCAGTGGAACTACTTATGTTATCCCTGGCGATACTGTGACTGTCCAACTAGACAACACTTTATATGAATTTCTCGGTCCGGGCTGGCAGGATACCTGTTATGCCTGGAGTTCTATAGGCGCACCTTGCGGTGCTATCGATTCTTGTTGGGGAACAGGCGATTCCATTTCATTTGTTATGAATGAAAATACTTTATGGCTATGGCATTTCACTCAACAGTGTTCTTTCGAAGTGAAATGCACTACTGCCACTGGAACTTGCGGATACGATACTCCGGTGCCAGAATATGGTTATCATTGGTTCGATTATGGTTCGGAAATTATGGCTTATGTCAGCGACCCTATCGATGGTGAATGGTATTGTGTAGGATATTATAGCACCTGGGGTTCTGGATGGGGCGATACTACTATGGTTACTATAAATGGTCCATCCTGGCTCGCCTGGCGATGGGTGCATATGTCGGATATAGAAAGCCTTACAGTAATCACCGAACACGCTCCCTGGGAATGCAATCCGCCGGCTGGCGTAATTTATCTTCCTTCTGGTATTACTATAGATGTGCAAGCACCACTGTATGATGAACCGGACACTCTCGATGGCACCCGATTTGTTTGCACTGGTTGGGAGGGCACCGGTTGTGTCCCCGAAAGCGGAAGCACCAATTATGTCCCTGGTGGAGTTACTATTACCGAATCTGGAACTATTACCTGGCAATGGCGAACCGAACATAGAGTTACAATCGAGAGTGAATATGATTCACCGTATCCTGATACTGGCGACCATTGGTATCCGGAGGGTGCTGTGGCGGTCTGTTCGCTGGAATCCATTATCGACACTACCGACACAGGAACCGCAGTGTATTGCGTGGGTTGGCATCCCGATTTCCCACAGGATACCTGTCTCGATTTTGGAGTATTGGATACATTGAGTAATGAACCGATTACTTTCTCCGTAGATTGTCCGGTGACTATCACCTGGAAGTGGAGTGATTATCTGGCGCCATTGATTGTCTATTCCGACCATGATAGTCCCATTCCATCTGATACCAGTTGGTGGATACCTGGCACCGAAGTTACTGCATTTGTCACTTCTCCCGCCGACTGGGATACTGCCTACGGCGAACGATGGGTATGCACTGGTTGGACTGGCACCGGCGATGTCCCACCATCCGGTTCGGAAGCAGCTGTTACTTTCACTATCGAGGATACTTCTACTATTACCTGGCACTGGAAACAACAATATAGATTACACATCACCACGAATACATATCCGAATGTATATGGTATGCCAGACCCCGATGTTGGCGACTATTGGTTCGATGTGGGTGATTCTGTATATTGTTCTACTCGACCCACCGATATGGAAGGAACCGATACTATGTATTGTGTTGGACTTCACGGAACAGGTTGTGTTCCCGATGAATGGCCTATGGTGGAAATTTGGCTGAATATCTCCGAACCAGGAACACTGGAATGGCAATGGTATAATGAGGATACTGTTACTCACCTCTGCGTGAGGTCGCCTTATGATAGCCCATTCCCCTATGGTGTTTCCTATTGGTTACTTGGAGATACTATAGATGCTACTGTGGAGGATTCGGTGGTTTCCGGTGGCGAGGTAATTAGTTGTATCGGCTGGCACGGAGTCGGAGATTCATTGCCATCTATCGGTGATTCCACTCATATAAACTTTACTATATGGACACCTTGCACATTGTGGTGGGATTGGTCAACTGTGTATCATTTCACTGTGGATAATCCATCCGGATACGATACTCCTCATCCACCTGTGGGAGATTATATATATCCTGCAGGAAGTTATATTACTGGCTATATCGAAGAACCAATATTTATAGATGCTCTCGGCGATACACACTGGTGCATCGGTTATTTCGGAACTGGAGACCTGGATTCTGTTTCTCCACAGGTAGATTTCGCATTTACTATTACGCAGAATTCGTCTATCGAATGGCGATGGGCTGATACTGTGGTCCAACTGGATGTCTATTCCGATTATGGCGAACCTCATCCTTATGGCACCACATACTGGATTCCTGGCACCGATGTCAACGCTTATGTGGATTCCGATGTGGATATCGGCGATGGAGTTCGTGCTCACTGCACCGGATTTGTGGGAACAGGTTCTGTCCCCGGTTCGGGAAGCACTAATTCCATTAACTTCACCATAAATGAAAATTCCTCCCTCACCTGGTTGTGGGAAGTTCAATATCAATTTACTGTAAATTGTTCTACTATATATGGCGATAGTTGCGGATACGATGCTCCCAATCCTTCCTATGGCGAACATTGGTATGCAGAAAGCACTATCGTATCTGGTATGATTACCACCAATCCCGTATATGTGGGTGCTCCAGAGGATTCTATGTATTGTATCGGATATGCTGGCACCGGAGACCTCGCTGATACTTCTCATCAAACCGATTTCGAATTCACTATTACTCAACCCACATCTATCACTTGGATATGGGCACCTGCCGATACTGTAGTGCAGTTGATTGTCTATTCCGATTATGATGACCCGATGCCATATGGAACCACATACTGGCTTATAGGTCAAACTGTCGATGCCACCGTGGATTCTATGGCATACAGTCCCGATTCCACCGAACGACACAATTGTCTCGGTTTCGAGGTAATTGGTGCTATCGATTCGCTGGACACTACGGGGGTCACTGAACTGATGTTCGTAATCGACAGAAACACTGAATTATGGTGGTTATGGGATAACCAATATTATATCACTCTCACTTATGAGGGATTACCCGGCGGATATGAACCTGAACAAATCGGTGAGGGTTGGTATGCTGCCGGTGAAACTGCCTGGGTAGAAACGGAAACACCAGTGGATTGCGAATCTTATGGAATATATGGTTTCTATCTGTGGACTTATGAACCTCACGACCCCGATGTGGTGGGTGATACTCTGATAAATGCAACTACAGTGATAGTAAATGACAACTACACATTGACCGCACACTACTCGCTGGCTCATCAAGTGGTAGTCAGTAAACACCCCGATAGAAACAATACTGGATGGATATTGATAGATACAGAGTATCACGATAGCACTGCGATGGTAGTCGATTGGTGGGGCGATGGCAGTTATCACGATATCGGTGTGCCATCGGTGGACTCTACCGCTTATGGCAGAAGATACTTATTCGATTATTGGTCGGATGGCGGTGATACTTTACACCGAGTCGGTCCTATCGATACAGATACTACTTTCACTGCATATTATACCGAGCAAATTATGGCAATTGTTACTAAAAATCCAGTTCATACCACCGGATGGCTTGAAGTGGATAGCGTATTATACTGGGATAGCACATATATTTATGGTGCGTATGATGAAACACTGGCAGTAGAATGCGATACATTCGGTGACCCTGCATCACCGGATTCGGTCGTATGCGATTCCTATATGGTGGTGGTCTGTGCAGATAGCGCTACTACCGGATGTAGTAGAACATTGAAATTCTGGTGGGAACCTGGATTGATACATACATTCGAGGCGAGTCCGCAGGATTCATTCCCCGCATCCACCGATTCCGCAAGATATTTCTTCGAGCACTGGGTCTATAATTACAGAAGGGGTTCCGATTCCACAGTGGTAAGAGATACCACAGATGAAATATACATTACCACCGAAACTATGATAGGTCCGGGGTCATTTGTAGCGCACTACCTCTCCAAGTGGAGAATCACTTTGACCAAAGAACCACCAGAAACTTTGGGCTATTTCTTGTTCTACACTCCATCCGATACCGACACTATATATAATGAATGGCGATATAATTTCTGGTCGCTGGGCGATGAAAATGTAGTAATCGGTGTATCGGAATTCGATATATTGGATGTCCCTGGCACTGGCGATTCTGTATATACATTCCAACGCTGGAGCGATGATGGTGAATTAGTTCACGAAATCGGTCCTATTACCAGTGCTGTGGAGGAAACTGCATTTTATGATGCAGATGTAGCAGTGCTGGCGATATATTTCGACCCGCAGAGACCCGATTCATTCAGATTCAATTGGTATCTGGACACACTCGACCCCTGCGAAACAAAGGCTATGGATGTCGCCGATTCCATTAAAATAGTCAATGATGGTAATGTCCCTATCGATATCGGCATTCGAGTTTATGAAACTTTTCCTTCTGGATGGTTTGCCGGATTCTATCAGGATGAGGATAACTTTATGCTATTGTGTGAATTCACCAATAACAATACTCCACCGGTGACTTTCTCGCCCATAAGGGATTATGTGAAAATGACTACCGAATGGGCTAATGAGAATAGATTCGGACCAGGCGGATATAATATCCTGCCACCACCGTATCCTTCCGAGGAGCAGTTCGATTATATGTGGTTGAAATTCCTTGCACCGACCAGCAGTTCTATTGTCGGCGAGGTCAGGATTCAGACTATGGTTATCGCAAAATACAGGATGCCATAATAGGGCATTTTCCGAAATGATTGACGGGAGCGTTAAATTCTATGGCGCTCCCGTTTTTCTACATTGGAGAACATTATGGATGT
Source organism: bacterium (assembly GCA_003645115.1). Taxonomy (GTDB): domain Bacteria; phylum UBP14; class UBA6098; order B30-G16; family B30-G16; genus B30-G16. The sequence goes on from QNEG01000040.1 coordinate 8,378, forward strand.
GGAAACAATCAAAAAATTGCTTAATCTGAAACCATTGAAACAGGAGGGCGGATATTTTCACGAGACCTATCGCTCACCGATTACAATTCGAGCAGATAAATTGCGCCCTGGATACGATGGCGAACGCTCACTTTTCACGGTGATATATTATGTCCTGACCGATAACGATTTCTCTGCGCCACATCGACTGAACTCTGATGAGATATGGTTATTCCATCGAGGAGACCCCATAGAAATAAAACTCACTCACTCCGATAACAGCCAGGAAATTGTTATTCTGGGCAATGATATAGAAAATGGCGAGCGACCACAATTATTGATTCCAGCCAGAACTATCCAATCGGCGAAATTGCACTCTACTGAACACCATTACGCATTGGTATCCACTGTGGTAATTCCCGGTTTCGAATATGATGATTTTAAACTGATATAGGATTATTGAAGCATCGATTTTATTCTTAGCAGAAGTTGCTCCGTGCTGAAAACTGGCACATATAAGGGTTTTAATTCCACTTTATCTGAATTATCGGTTTTGTGGCATACCAAAATTGCTGGTGTGGTCTGCAGGTTCCAGCGGTCGATTTGGGAGACATTTTCTCCCAAAGTATAGGAGGTGGTATAGAGTAATTTAAAATCCTCGCTTTTAATCATATATTCCAGCATCGATTTTGTCTGAATTGCCAAAGCAGAATCGGTATCCAGGAATATAAAAACAATCGGGACATTATAATTTTCCGCAATTATTTCCTTGACAACTTCTACCGCAGAATTCACCCAGGCGGGTCTATCTCCTATTCTCATTATGAATACAATCGACAGAGAAACTTCTAACTCTGCTATTAAATTATTTATCGTCTTTACTTCCCCATCTATGGAGTGAAATGTATCGGAGAAGAAAGTTTTCATATCCAGAGTTTTAGCAGTATCGATAACCAATCCACAATTTCTGCATTTTTTCGTCTCCGCAGATATTAAGATAGGTAATATAAATATCAAATGATACCATATTCCCGAAATAATATTGAAC
>QNEG01000041.1 GCA_003645115.1 bacterium
GGGTTATAGATACTATATATCCACTGAATTTCGAGAAAATCGTAATTGTGGTAGGTTATCAGCGAGAGAAAGTAATGGAGCATATAAGAGCGAATCGGGATATGAGCAAGATAGAATTCGCGATGCAGGAGGAATTATTAGGCACCGCCGATGCCACCGAAAAAGCACTGCAAATATTGCCCGATATCGGGAATGTAGTAGTCCTTTGCGGTGATGTCCCATTGATTCAAACAGCGACCATAAGGAAGTTGTTTAATATGCACAATTCTCGAGGTGCTTCCGCAACTATCCTGACTGCATATACACCGGAACCCAGTGGATATGGCAGAATAATCCGAAATTCACAGGGAGAGGTGGAAGCGATAGTCGAACACCGTGATGCCACCGAGGAACAACTTCAAATTAAAGAAATCAATTCGGGAACCTATATATTCGATATCCAAGAATTATTAAAATATCTACGCGGTATAAATGATGAAAATGTGCAGAGAGAATTTTATTTGACCGATATTATCCATTTGTTAGTTAAAGATGGGAAAAAAGTTTGTGCGATGAGTATCGATAATTTCTGGGAGGTGGAAGGAGTTAATTCAAAAAAGCAGTTGGAAAGACTGGAAAAATATATTCAAGAAGAGGCGATGTAATTATGAATATGAGAGCGGAAAATCACAATTGCGAGAAAAAATTCAGGCGAGCAATCGAATTATTATCTCGAGGAAAACTGGAGGAAGCCGAAATAGAACTGACGGCAGTATTATCGGTGGAATCGGATAAGGTCGATGCATTATCCAGTCTGGCGCTTATTAAAATTTATATGGCGAATTATCAGGAAGCAATTTCTCTGTTGGGTGAGGCTATTCGATTGAACCCAGAGATTGCAAGAATTCATTTCCTGATGTCTCTGGCATTGGCAAAATTGCATCGGCTGGATGAAGCAGAGCAATTTTTCCTTTCGGGTATCGAATTAGACCCACACGATGATGCAATCCCACGATTCCAATCCGCTATCGCTATGGAGAAAGGAAATATAGATAAGGCATTGATGGAACTTTCATCATATGTGCTTGAAAACCCAGAACAAACCTGGGATGTATGGAATGAACTGGGAACATTATATTATATGGACCAGCAGTTCGAATATGCAAAGCAATCATTTTCGCAATCGATTCGTTCTGCCGCCAGTATGGGATTGAATATCCCGTTCGTTCATTATAATCTGGGATTATGCTTTAATGCTGCCGGAAAGTATGATGATGCAAAGGAACAATTTAGTATCGCATTGGAACTGGATTCGCAGCTGGCACCAGCCTGGTCGGCTTTGGGAATTCTGGTCGCTGCCGAAGGCGAATATGAAAAAGCAATCGATTATATTAACCATTCTATCGAATTAGAACCCGAAGTTCCATCACATTGGATAGCGATGGGGCAGGTATATGAATTATTTGGTGATAAGCAGTCCGCAACGCACTATTTCACTCAAGCTTATCGAGCGTATCGGTCGTATTTCCCCGATTCCAATGTTCCCGAGGGTTCTGGTGGTCAGGCATAAATAAATTATTTGAATTGTTATATTATTCCTTGACACGATGACAGATACAAATTTTTTTGTAAAATGACAGAAATTAAACCACAGGAGGTATTATTATGAGACGATGTATTTGGTCGATTGTGATTGTGGCGATTTTATGTGTGGCAGGTGCGGATGATGTTTATCAGCATAAACCGGATATTCTCTCTATTGAAAGGGCTTATCGTGCATTGAAAGTCCTTCCAAATGTCAGCAAACCGATTGGGACATCTAAATCCGCAACTTTGGAATATCCACAATATCTGGGTGCGAATATCGATACAGTCGGATACACATATTATGATATGCAACATAATTATACTTGTGGAAGAAATATCGCAGTGGATGAAGCTGGTGGAGTCCATATCGTATGGATGTGGGCAGAGGATGCCACTTTTGGGACCAGAAATATTAAATATAATTATATCAGTCCCGAGGATATGTTGCTTTCCCCACCTGATATGGCAGGTAATGCAGAAAGTTCTGACCGTGGTGGATACACCACTATCGCTCTAACTAAATTACCAGCTTTATTTGACACATCTGCTGCTGAAATAGAAGTTCCAGTGGTAGCTTTTCATGGGGTATATAATTCTCTGGGTTCTGAATCACACACCGATATTGTCTGGGATGGATATTATCGAATACTTGGTGAGGGTGCGCGAGGTTCTTTCGGCGGAACAGAATCTGGTTCCAGTTTGCCCGGCGCAGGTTCTATGCCTAATTGGGCTTACAGTAATTCCGAACAGTATGAGGATTATATCCCCGAGCATCTGGATTGTCCCACTGTCCTGGATATTCAAGCTATATGGCCTGTGGTAGAAGCTGATGATGAGGGTAATATTTATTTAGCTTCCACTCCATATGTTGCCGATACTATTTGTGGAACCGGAATCCCCGACTGGATTGTGTTCCATTCTGGATCACCTGTTTATGATGCATCCGATTGGATTCAATATTATGAATTTTCCGAACCGCTACTTCTGGATATGCAAAATGGTATTAATGTCGATTTGGCAATCGATAGGAACAGCGGAGAACTCGCCGCTATTTATAATTATGTAAATAGCGAAGAAAGTGTGGATTGTCCCGATTCACTCTGGGGCAGTTTCTATTCGATGGACTTGTTCTATAGAATTACCACTGATGGTGGAGTTACCTGGAGCGAAAGACAGGGAATTATCGAGTATAACGATGAACTCCCTACAATAGATGATTTGGATACTCTTATCGACCCGGGTGTCTATTATGATACTCTTCCAGGGGGAGATACTATTTATTTTGCCAAGGCAGATACTCAATTGGTCGCATATATCCCCTGGTGGCCCACATCGGTTAGTGGAATATATGATGAAAATGGAGTCCTTCATGTGGCATTTCAAGCTTGGATGTTCGTTTATGGCGAGGATAACCCATTCGAGGAGGACCCTTGCTATGCTTATGTCCGACTGGGAACAGCGATACTTTACTGGAATAGTGCCGATAGAGAAATTGTCCCTATCTCCAGATATGCTTCGGGTAATCCATCATATATAACGGATACCGATGGTAGTTCTGTTCTGGCATATCGTCATTCTATCGACCCATCTATCGGTATCGATGATGAGGGCAATTTGTTTATCGTATGGGAACAATGCTTCAATCTGAGCTATGACTTTTTTGAATCGGATACTTTCCTACAATGGGTTTATGCACACGAAGGAACTTTAACCACCGAGGAATACGAAGAATATTCCGCATGGGTAGAGTCGGTTTATGTTCCCACAGAGGGATATCTCGATGTTAGCGCTGGTGGTGTGGCAAATGAGGATATTTATGGCGTAGCATCACGAGATGGCGGGAATTCCTGGGGCACACCATATAATATCTCGCAGACCTATTCCCCTGGATGCGCAGCTGGAGAGTGCCTGTCGGAATTAAATATTACACTGGCAGAGCGAGTAGATGATGAATTGCATATATTTGCAGTCCTCGACCTGGATGCGGGTGAGAATTTGCGTGATGTCGGCGAGGTTACTGAAAATCCGATTATTCATATTCCCATTCCCAAGGATAGTTTGCTAATGCGCGCTCCCGATGCTATTAGGGAAGCTCGTTCCGATAAACCGCAGAATATCGCTATCGGTGCGTATCCTAATCCGTTCAATGCTAATGCTAATATAGTTTGGTCATCGCCTGTCAATGGAAACGGAAAAGTAGAAATTTTGGATATTACTGGAAGAGTGATTAACACACTTTACAATGGATTCATAACTTCTGGTTCACACACTACAGTGTGGGATGGCACCGATAATTCTGGAAATCCTGTCCCTACTGGAACTTATATGTGCCGAGTTAAAGTCGGTGATGATATAGCTACATCCAGAATTACTCTGGTGAAGTAATTGTTTACTTCGCTTCGAGAAAATTATAACCCCGGGGTTCTGATTATCGGAATCGCCGGGGTTTTATTTGATTATAACATAACCATATTCACGCATTCATCTGTGTTCATCGGTGGTGAATCGATGTGTTTATTGTAATAATAATTGCCTGAACCACGGAACCTGTCCTTTTGTCCGCTCGGGAACGGAATTCAATAGATTAAGCAGATTAAATGAATTAACCTATAACTTTGGAAGAAAGTAGAGCGTTTCCCTCTTTTGTGTGTCGCGGCGCAGAGCAGTGGAACGAGAATAATGACCAGAATTGCGATATTTTCACCAAGCAAGATGTAAACAGAGAAATGAATTTGTCGGTGCATCATAGAAATGCAGTCCTCGACACTATTTAATCAACAATGCCTTGCGTAGGATATTAGCATTCCCACAATCGATATTGATAAAATAAATTCCAGAGTCGCAATTATCCAGTCGGATATTGATGATATTCTTTCCCGAACAAAGATTTCTGCTAAATTTGGAAAGAACTCGACCGGAAATATCCATTATCTCGATTTCTGTCATAATATTTTCCGCAGAATTAATCACGATTTGCGCGCTGGAATTGAATGGATTAGGCGATACTCGACCGATATCGAGAACTTGTGGTTTGGTATCGTTTATTCCCACATCTTCAAAATATATCCTTTTAGTATGCCAGCCCAAGCTCTCGTCGAATTCGCCATCGGGGATAACCAATAGTCCATCTTCCAATGGGTAGATATAGATATCCACCCACTCTGCTTCGTCATTGCTGACCGCGATAAGTGTGCAAACTCCCTCATAGAAATACGGAGTATAAGGACCACCATATATCATCGAATTATTATCGATTTCCTCTTCCCAGTTGAAATAAAAGGACAAATTAATAGCTGGACAGGGTTCGCCCATATAATCGACAGCAGAAATCTCTAGAGTGTATGATGAATCCAATTCCAGTGTTTCCGGACATTCAATTATCAGTTTTGCCGAGGTTATCACCATATTCCCCATCTCGATAAGACTTTCGTGGCTGAATGTGATATACACAGTTTCGGGTTCGGAGTTATAGAATGACAGGAGACCGATTCCATTTTCTATTTCGAGAGTAGTTGGACACACCACAGAGCCATCATCATCGGGTTCGTCCACGATTACATCCACTTCACCAGAGAATGATGATGACACTCCAGAAATAGTCGCCACATAAACTATTAATTCTCTGCCCTCGCCGGCGAGAATATTTTCCACATCATCGGGCACTATCATAGGTGCGCCACCAGAACCGGTTGGTGATATGAAATGCAATGTCGCCGATGGTGGTGATACCAATTCCCCGACTATATCCAATGTAACATCCTCCTCGTAATCATCGTAAACATAGATAGCACCGTGTCCATTTTCAATTTCCACGGATGAAGTAGCAAATGCCGACCCGGTGATTGATGTGGCTACAGTTCCGGAGTAAGTGGTATCCACTGCGCCAGCATCATCGACAGCGAATACATCCACTTGAAAATACATTCCGGTCTGGAAAATCCAGAATGAATTCGGTGGATATAGTGCATATTGTCCAGCATCGCTTCCCGACACTGGCAACACGCTGAATTCTATCCTCTGGGTGGGTTTCAGCATTCCCATATCGAACATACCGCGTATCTCTGCATCGGTGAATGCCATTTCGACTTCCTCCACACTGGAGGCAGTGAGTTTCAGGGGATAAGTAGTATCATAAGGGAGCGGTTCCCATTCGCCATCGGAATAAACCATATCAGTGGCAGGGTCTATAATTTGGATACTGGTGCCCTCGTCGATATCGGGTATCAGAAAATATTGATAATGAACACATTCGGTGGCAAATTCACCAAAATCATTCACCAGCCTGAATGATATAAGTGCAGTATCTCCCATGGCGATTGCATTTGGACCGAGATAGAAAAATTTAGTCGGATGTGTCTCGGGGAAAAATATTATCGGAGTCCACATAGGATTTTCCACCGGTGAACCGGATACCACCGAAGGGTGAACAAAAATTCCCAGCGAGTCAGGTTCGTCATTATTTACAGTAAATGCAGATACTCCATTGGTCAATGTTCTTTCTGCTGGGCTGATTTCTGCGGAAACAGTCCCAGTAATATCTTTCAATTGAGCAGAAATAATTGTAGTATCGTCTTCTATATCTGGTTCTCCATCGGGAGTCATCATAATAGAGAAACAGGTAGCTGGAGCCCCGACAGTATGTGCTAATCCATCAAATGGACCAGCCAGTAATACACAACCACCTTCGGATATGAATTCGATTGTAAATGTGTCCGGTGTTAATGTTCCATCGATAATATCCACTGCCTCGATGGTGATAGTTTCGGCTTCGCTATTTAATGCAAACATATAAGATATTCCCCCGATAGCTGGAAGTATAACAGTATCTCCCGGTTCTTCACCAAAAAGAGAAGATATTTCCGCCGAGCCATTATCTATCGATTCTGCTATTATCCTGACTTCCACCGCAGTCCAGACAAGTGCGGTATCATAATAAGTGGGAACTGGTAAGTTAGAAGTATCCGCTGGAAATATTTTGATGGGAAGTATCATACCATCAGAACCTACTGGCATTCTGGTGAGTCCGCTATGCCATATCTTGACTGCACTATCACCCGATGGAGTCACATATACACCAACTGGAATAGATGGTTTCAATTCATCAGCAATATCCTCGGCATAAATCATTATAAACTCGGCTTCCGAATTTGTAATAGCAAATCCTACCGCAGCAGTTCCAGTAACTGCTACTTCCACACTGTTTCCCAGAAGGGAATCCCGCATAATGTCATAAAATTGTGCGGAACTATCAGGGTTCTCCTCGATTATGTTTATGCGAAAATTACCGGTATAACTATCCACTACTTCGTCGGTGGGACCATCTGGTTTTACCTCTCCGAATAGTATTCCATTTTGAGGAATATCCAATAACAATCCGCCAATATTAACATAAGTGTATCCTATATCCTGTCCGTAAATAATCACAACCAACAAACATACACTAATCATCAGCCTTCTCATAGTTTCCTCCTGTTTTAATTTGAATTTGTATTAATATAATGTTTGCAAATCATAAAAAAAATTATTTTTTATAAATTAATCGAAAATGTCGGTATTTATGTTTATATAATTTTGGAATTTATTGCTCGATTATTGCAATTATCGATGAAACGAGTAATACATATTTACTATGAAAGCATTGAGGATAAAAATATATGGTGTAGTTCAGGGAGTTGGATTTCGTCCATTTGTGAAGAGGCTGGCTAACCAATGTAATATATTGGGGTCGGTTCGGAACGAGGGTTTTGGCGTGAGCATATTTATCCAGGGCGAAACCGATAATGTAGATAATTTTATTCAATATCTTCACCAGAAAAAGCCGCCATCTGCCTATTATGAGAAAATCGAATTGGAACCGGCAAAAACAATTCCCCAATTGAGCGATTTTGTTATCGCAAGCTCGAAAGTTTCAGAAAAAATCGGTCTTATGCCAACAGATATGACAGTGTGTGACGAATGCTTGGAAGAGATGAATAATCCCCATAACCGACGATATTTATATCCATTCATAAATTGCACCAATTGTGGACCACGATTTTCCATAATCGAGGAATTGCCTTACGACCGTCCCACTACCACTATGAAACGGTTCCAGATGTGTCCACGATGTGAGAGCGAGTATAAGGATGAGTCCGATAGGCGATATCATGCTCAACCAATTGCCTGTCCCGAATGTGGACCGCAATATTTTTTACATCCGGAAATCGAACCGAGTGTGAAAATGGGCATACCAGATTGGGCGATTCCCATAAAAATCGCTTCAGATTATCTTTCCGATGGAAAAATTGTAGCCGTTCAGGGTATCGGTGGATTTCACATAATGTGCGATGCTAACTGTGAAAGCGCTATCGCTCGATTGAGAAAATGGAAATGCAGGAAATCCAAGCCATTTGCGATAATGGTGAAAGATATGAATATTGCTCGAGAAATTGCGCATATTTCTGCTTTGGAGGAAGAACTATTACAATCGCCTTCTGCACCGATATTATTATTAAAAATTCGAGAGAATGAAATGATTTCCGATAAAGTCGCTCCCCAGCTGGCTCATCTGGGAGTATTTTTGCCTTATGCTCCGGTTCATCATTTGCTGTTCAAATTTGACGCACCACAAATATTGATTGCCACCAGCGGAAATCGTCGCGATGAACCTATAGCGATGACACCGGAGGATGCGATGTCTCGTCTGGATGTAGCGGATTCGATTTTATGGCATAATCGCCCCATTCACAATCGGGTAGATGATTCAGTGGGATTTGTGGCGAATAAGAAATTATTTTTGGTTCGGAGTGCTCGAGGATATACACCTGCACGGTTTTCGTTGCCGCAGGATGGGAAAAAAGTTATTTCTGCTGGCGCCGATATGAAAGGTGGAATATCGGTTTGCGATGGCAATTTTATATATCCTTCGCAATATCTTGGCGAACTCTCCGAACCGATGACTCAAAAGTTTTGGGAAGAGACAGTAGATAAATTTACTCGATGGTTAAAAGTAGAACCCGATATAATTGCTTGCGATTTACATCCGGATTATCATTCCACTCGGTTGGCAGAGAATTTATCATCAAAATGGAATGTTCCGCTGGTGAGAATCCAGCACCATAAAGCACATTGCTGGGCGACTGTATTGGAGCATCAGAATTTTGAGCCGGCATTGGGAGTAGTATATGATGGCACCGGATATGGCGATGATGGAAAGATATGGGGCGGAGAATTTTTCTATGTGGAACCTCGAACTGCGAAGTGTCAACGAATAGGTCATCTGGATGAAATCATTCTTCCCGGCGGAGATTCTGCCGCTATAAATGTAATTCGGATGGCTTATGCATATCTTATTCATTCATACCAGAGCGCCGATAATATTCCGAATATTCCGCTGCTGAAAGAATTATCATCTTTGGAGCGACAGGGGATAGAACGAATATATTCTGTTTGGAATCCTCCGATAACCACCAGTATGGGTCGGCTTTTCGATGCGGTTTCGGCGATATTATCTATCGCATATAAAAACGAATTCGAGGCACAGGCACCGATGTTGTTAGAGGCGAAAGCACACGAAATCCCCATCCAAGAAATCATTTCTATGAAACCATATTCATTCCGAATATTCGAGGATGATGAAAGCAAGCAGATATTAGATATTCGACCGATGATAAGACAGATTTGTGATGAAATCGTTTCGGATATACCAGTAGAAAAAATTTCTGCGCGATTTCATAGAACAATTTCAATTGCTACCATAAAAATAATAGATATATTTTCTAACAAATTAAATACAAA
>QNEG01000042.1 GCA_003645115.1 bacterium
ACTCATTACTTTTCCTCCCTGTGCTTTTTTACTCGACTCGATTTTTAATATAAAGTGAAAATGGAAATACTCAATTCATAATTTTGATTTTTTCGCTCATCGTGTTCTTTACGGTTCTGTATGTTAATTCATACATTGCCATTATTTCGCCATCTGTGTGTCTTTCTACTTTTACTGGAATAATAAAAATTTATTGTAATGGCTTAATTCCGACATCGGTGCAAAATTCATTATCTTTTAATATTTCTATTGTATTGCCATCGAATACTTTTTTTCCATCGTGTAAAACCACACTTCTGAATGCTAATTTGGATATCAAATCCGTTTTGTGAGTGATAATGATGATGGCGACTTGCTTTTCTGCGAGTTTTGCGATGAAAGAAAAAATTCTTTCAATTCCCTCCGAGTCCATAGTTGCGAACGGTTCATCCAATATCAGCAAATCTGGATTTGTGGCTATGACACCCGCCAGACCGACTCGACGCTGCTGTCCATCGGATAATTCGAACGGACTGCGTTCCCACAAATTTTGTTCGATTCCCATCAGATTCAATGACTTTCTTGCCCATTCATCGGGTTGTTGGAGTGATAAATTTTTTGGACCGAATAAAACATCCTTGAACACGGACTCTGCAAATAATTGCCGTTCGGGGAATTGAAATGCCATAGCAGTTTTTCCCTTATTAGTTATTTTTCCAGTGTTGGGTTTCAGCAATCCCGCTAACAATAATGCCAATGTGGTTTTCCCAGAACCGCTTTCGCCCAATAGACCTATTATTTCTCCACGATTTATCTCCATCGATATATTGTTCAACACAGGAGCAGTTTCATAGGCGAAGGAAACATTATCTATTGTGGAGATTATTTCTTCGCCCACATTCGACTTAATTTTTATGGAGGGAATATATTCTTCCAATCGGTCAAAATCTACCGGCGATATTATGCCATCCTCGATTTCATATACTTTATCGCAAAGTCTGGCTAGTTCTGCGGATTGAGTGATATGGAAAATTCCCACATTATTACTAATTTTTTTTAGCGATTCTCTCAATAATTTTTGTCCTTTCCAATCGAGGAAGCTTTCTGGTTCATCGAGTATGAAGAATTGTGCGCCGGTGACCAGTGCGGATACTATCGCCAATCTGGTTTTCATACCGCCGGAAAGGTTCAATGGTGATGATGCCGACCATTTAGATAGCTCAAAATACTTTAGCAATTCATCCACTCGTGAGGATAAAATGTCCGCTGGAATGCCAAAATTCTCTCCGCCGAATGCGATTTCTCTGACCACATCGTTCGCCACGAATCCATCCTCGGGATTTTGAAATACATAACCTATCTTCTTGCGAAAGTGGATATATTTATCCTCATCGAAAGGAGAATAGCCATCACAGGTAACTGTTCCAGATTGTGGTTTCAGTGCACCCGCCATAAGCAATGATAGAGTAGTCTTTCCCGAACCGTTGGCGCCCAACAGTCCAATCCGTTCTCCAACACTCAAACTCATAGTGATATCTTTCAGGATAGGAATATTATCATAGCTGAAACAGACATTCTTGCAAGCAAGAACGGGCATAGACCCTCCAGTAAGTGTTCATTTTAGCAGTAATGTAGAAGTAGCGATAGTATAATTCGATGTTTTTGCGGAAATTATGTAAATCCCCGATGGCAAATTATCCGCTGGAGTCCAGAAAAAGTTATGCGTTCCGGCGGTGGAAATAGTCTGCTGAAAATTTTTCACTACTCGACCGAATACATCGAATATTTCTATGTGAAGATTGTGTTTACTCGGCGAATAAAAAGTTATCTGGCAACTTTTATTAAATGGATTTGGACTGACCCACAATAAGCATTTATCCAGTGGCTTTTTTACTTCCTCCACAGCAGAAACCTCATAAGTAATACATACCGGAGTATCGTTGATATGTGGACCGCAAAGTTGTGTTCTATCAGCCACAGTCATCATACATACAGTGAGCGGATAGCCATCAGGGAAAGTCTCATCGGCAGTGAACACCATCACGGAATCATATTCCCAGTAGATTCTGGGGTCATCGGGCGGTATATGAACTCCATCGAATAACAAATCCAAAGACATCGGGTCGATACCAGCCGGTCTATCCTCGAAAAGTAACCGCACTTGTGGAGTTTGAGAGACAGAACCACTGGGCGGGTCGAAACCCACAAATACCGGGTCATTCAAATCTACTATTATAGTTTCCGGTTCGGGAAATATATCAGGTGAACAGCCGTAAATATCGGTAGCGGAAATCATCTGAAGTTCCAGTGTCTCACCGTGTTCGATAGCCCAGGGTGGAAGTTCTACATATAGAGATTCCTCGGTGAAAATAAAATATCCAGATACAGCGAGCAATAGATGGTCGCCCAATTTTACCGAGACTGAATGCGGGTCGATTTGGGTATCATCCCACAGATAAAATGGGATTTGCACCGCACCGGTATCTACACAGCCGATGAATGTATAGGGGAAATCGAGTTCGCACACCGGCAGATTCCCATCGGGTGAGGGAATATGCACCCAGGATGTCTCCATTATTTCCACATCTGGTTCTCCGTATAGTTCCAGTGCAATCCAGATGGAATCGCCCCACAATGATGAATCTACTATACTCAACAGCCAGGATTCTACATCGCTACTGTCTATCGGTAGTGGGTCCAATCCAAGTGTAATGCAAGTATCATCGGTATGCATAGGATCGACAGTCAATTCGATTCCCTCGGGAATGCTGATACATATCATTCCATCGGATACTCCCTCGGAAAGCGATAGGTTATGAACCAATCCGGCTACTTCGAATGGTGATTCTACGCAATCGCACTGTGGTCGCAATCTGGATGTTATCAGCGGAACTAATATGACATCATCGTCGGAATCCACACACTCGCCGAAACCGATGTATGTAGTGAATTGCACCGATTTATCTGGATTGACTCTCTGCTTTGCCCAGCGCATAAGTATTGCGCTATCATAGTATGGAATCCCGATGAAACTGGAATCGATTTCCCAGGGATGAAGTTGAAGATAATATTGGTCTCCCAGTGCGAATCTATCTGGCGCGGTAGCTTCCAATCCTTTCAGGTATCCTCGAGCGATTACCTGTTCGCAACCCGCTCCGGGAGATACCTCGAATGCCTGCCAGAAATATGGGATATTATTACCGGAAAGCAAAGTGCCCTCGGATAATAAATGTGAACCAGTGGCGAACCGTGCTCTGTCATTGGAACCGATTTTTATATCCAAACCCATCATAGCGCCTATATCGTGAGGAATGGCGTCGCCATTGAATGCGTATAAATCTATTTTTGCTACTCCCACTTCATTCAATTCTATCGGTCTGACAGAAATCTGGAAATAGAATTCACCGGCGCCGAAAGGGACTCGCCAGTTCCGACTCAATGTGCCAAGATAATATGCGGAAAGACCAGAATAGACTCCCAAATATGTGAATCCATACATACTTTCTCCATACACATTGGAATATCCGCTATCATCGATAGCGAACACCATATAATTTCCGCCTCGTTCCCAGGGATAATTGAAATTGTATGTAATCCTGTGTCCTGCGGTATCACCAAATCCAATCAATCCTCGGACAGTGTCCATTTGCACTAAAAAACCACCGGGTCCCTCGGCGACCAATTGTCCGAACACACTGTGGATTACAAACCATAAAAATATTATAATAATCCCTTTTCTCAATTCCTACCTCACTATTTATTCAAATTAATCATAATTAAAAGAAATCCAAAATGCAACAGGTTAAATTTAATTTTCCATAAAATGCGCAAAATCGACTATTATAATTTTATCTTTTTTCTTCTGGATATTCACGAGATGTATATAATTGAGATATAACTGGATTAAGAGTTTGTTTCAAAACTACACCCAATATCCTTGAGCAAGTTCCCGACTTATCGGGGAAACATAACAATTCTTTATTTACGCGCTTATTAGGAAATTGCTTTGTCCTTTCAATTCTCGCAATTACAATTTTGAGAGACAGTCTATTAAACTACTTGCCCGATGATTAAAATTCGATTATTATATAAAAATATGAAAGACCCAAGATACATAAGGAATTTTTCCATAATAGCCCATATCGACCACGGCAAATCTACACTTGCGGATAGATTGCTGCAATTGACCGGTGCGGTGCCCGCCGGTAAAATGATAGACCAAATACTGGACGATATGGAATTGGAACGAGAGCGAGGAATCACTATCAAGGCTCACGCAGTGCGGATGGATTACACCGACGAGCAGGGAAATTTGTATGAACTAAATTTGATAGACACTCCCGGCCATGTGGATTTCACCTATGAGGTATCTCGTTCGCTGGCATCTTGTGAGGGTGCGATATTAGTGGTGGATGCATCGCAGGGAATCGAGGCGCAAACTGTGTCCAATATATATCTGGCGCTGGAAAATGACCTGGAAATTATCCCAGTAATCAACAAAATCGACCTGGATTCTGCGCGCCCAGACGATGTAGCCGAGCGTATCGCAGAACTTATCGGTTGTGAACCCGACGATATATTGCGAATATCTGCTCGCACCGGACAAAATGTCCCACTGGTGCTAAAAGCGATAGTGAATAAAATCCCGCCACCATCTGGCGATTCCAATAAGCCACTTAGAGCACTGATTTTCGATTCCTATTACGATAAATATCGAGGAGTAGTGCTTTATGTTCGAGTAATGGATGGAAAATTGCGAGTGGGCGATGAAATCTTGCTGATGGCTTCGAAAAAACGGTATGAAGTAGATGAACTCGGATATCTGAAGCTGGAATTAGATGAGGCTGAGGAATTGACCGCCGGCGAAGTTGGATACATTATGGCGAACATAAAGGATGTTCGTAATGCTCGAGTCGGCGATACAATTACTCTGGCGGAAAATCCTGCCGAAAAGCCATTGCCGGGATACAAAGAAGCTAAACCGATGGTATTTTCCGGACTATATCCCTCCGATACAGATGATTTCGAGGACTTGCGAAGCGCGCTGGAAAGATTGCAACTTAACGATGCAGCATTGATTTTCGAGCCGGAATCTTCTGCTGCGCTGGGTTTCGGTTTCCGATGCGGTTTCCTGGGGATGCTACATATGGAAATTACTCAAGAGCGACTGTTTCGAGAATTCGGATTAAATCTGGTGGCTACTGTCCCAAATGTGCGATATAAAGTTATCACCAAAGATAATGAAATCCGGTGGATAGAACGACCATCGGACTTGCCAGAACCAATCTATATCGAATATATCGAGGAGCCGATAGTTCGAGCAGAAGTGATTACTCCTCACGAATATATCGGCGCTATTATGGATATAGTAAAACCACGGCGTGGAGAATATCTGGATACCGAATATGTGGATCCGGAGAGAGTGCTGTTGAAATTCGATATCCCACTTTCGGAAATTATTTTCGATTTCTTCGATAAATTGAAAACAGTCTCTCGTGGCTATGCTACTTTGGATTATGAATTCCTGGAGTATCGAGCTTCCAATCTGGTGAAGTTGGATGTGCTGGTAAATGGCGATATGGTGGATGCGCTCTCAATGATTGTCCATAACGACGAGACATATTTCTGGGGACAGAAAATAGTCAGTAAACTGAAAGAATTGATTCCTCGTCAATTATTCGAAGTGGTAATACAAGCTGCAGTGGGGAAACGAGTTATTTCACGGGCAAGAGTTGCGCCACTCAGAAAAGATGTCACCGCAAAATGTTATGGTGGCGATATCACCAGAAAACGAAAATTATTAGAAAAACAAAAAGAAGGCAAAAGGAAAATGAAGATGGTCGGTTCGGTAGAAATCCCGCAGGAGGCTTTTTTCGCTGTCCTGCAGATTGAAAGATAATGCCGTTTTACTCCATAAATGAGAGGGCAAGATGAAAAACATAATCATTATTTCGGTGTTATTGTGTTGTGTAATCGGTGCTAATCCATTAGATAAATCTTATGACCCCGCATTTCCTCGACCCACCGCCGCAGAAATCGGATTGTTCGATGTGGTGGATTATTCGATTTTCATCCCTATAAAAGAGCCATACGAACAATTGGATAGCGCTCGCGTATTTATCATATTCACCAACAGCGAGGAAGTCGATGAACCGCTTATATTGGATTTCGAGGGAATGACCTGCGATTCGGTCATTTATACTCATCCCATCCTGGATATATATCACATTTGCGATTTCGAACATCGAGGAGATACATTATTTGTTCACCTTCCCTGGACATCGCCAGCGGGAGATACTTTCTTTTTGACTATTTACTATCACGGCACACCAGAATGGGGATATTTTGTAGAGAATAATCGATATGGAGATACTGTTATCTATTCACTTTCTTGGCCCTCTAATGCAAGATGCTGGTTTCCCTGTATCGACCATCCCAAAGATAAAGCTACTGCCACTATAAATATCCTGGCGCCATCGGAATTTGCGGTCGCATCCAATGGTGTCCGACTATATGCCGATACTCTCGATGAATTTGTTATTCACACCTGGAGGAGTGATAATCCTATATGCACTTACAATATATGTTTCGCCGCCGGAGATTATATAATTTGGTCGGATACTACCGGTAGTGGAGTCCCACTGATTTTTTATGCCTATCCGGAGGATTCTATATCCGCATCGTTCGATTGGGGCAGGACTGCAGAAATCACCGATTCTTTCCAGAATTATTTCGGTCAGTTTCCACTGGAAAAATACGGCACAATTACCACACCGTTCGGTCTCGGCGGAATGGAACACCAGAGTATGACATTCCTCGGCGATGGATTGGTTACTGGCGGAAGACATTACGAATCTGTAGTAGCTCACGAATTGGCGCATTCCTGGTTCGGCAATTCTGTCGGGCTGGCAGACTGGCGCGATTTCTGGCTCAATGAGGGCTTCGCTGTATTCTCGGAATTCATATATAATGAAATTTTCTTCGGCGATGAGGTCGCAAAGGACTATCGAAGAAATACTCAAAATAGCTACTTCTCATCGGGTGAGAATTTCTCGATGTTCGACCCGGAGGAATATTTGTCATATACCTGTTATAATCGAGCGGGCTGCGTTATCCAGATGCTGAGATTTATTATGGGCGATTCATTGTTTTTCTCCGCAGTTAGAGAATATACCTATCGATTTAGATACAAAACGGTGACCAACGATTCATTCCGAATTGTTATGGAGGAATTCTGGGGCGATAGCCTGGACTGGTTTTTCGAGCAATGGGTATTTCAGGCGGGATATCCACGATTCGAATATTGGTATGAATGCAATTACCAGGATACATCATATCTTGCTCACTTAAATATAAGCCAGAACAATATATACGGTGGTCCAGAAGTCTATACTATGCCATTGGAAATCAAATTGGAATTGGATGATTATGACTTATGGGATACCGTATGGGTAAATTCTATCCAGCACGATTTCTACTGGGATGTGGCAGATTCTGTGGAACGAATTCGTATCGACCCAAATTATCATTCACTGCGCAGGGCTGTAGTAGTTTCAGATATAGATGAAATGGTGGATATCCCCGATAGACTGGAAATGACTGTCGCTCCAAATCCATTCAATTCTGTTTGCAAAATTAGAATTTCCAAACAAAAAAATATGAATTGTAATATATCTATCCAGGACATCACTGGTAGGACGCTGAAAAAATTCCTAATTGCTCCAGAGTCAGAAAAATATACTATTAAATGGAATGCAGAAAATATCCCCGATGGGATATATTTTATACGATGCAAATGTGGAGAAAGCGAAATAACCGAGAAAGCTATATACATAAAATAATCGGCATTTAGATGAATAAATGGATAAAAATATGGATATTTGTAGGGATATTTTTCTCACAATTATTCGGGCAAACAATAATCTGGCTGGAAACCAATCAAGATGACTTTGCCGATGGTTATATCGACCCCAATTTATATGCTTCTTGGAGAAGAAGTATAGAAAGCGTTCCTGCCTATGGTGCAATCGAATGGTTTCCTCGTTTCGATTTAGATGGGAATGGATACCCCGATTTTATATCAGCCGATTTCAA
Organism: bacterium; assembly: GCA_003645115.1. Classification (GTDB taxonomy): domain Bacteria; phylum UBP14; class UBA6098; order B30-G16; family B30-G16; genus B30-G16. The sequence continues at coordinate 8,074 of QNEG01000042.1, forward strand.
TTCTCCTTATAATTTGAGAATATGGTTTATGGGTGTTTCTGGATTAGACCATTCTCAATTTATAACTATATCCAATTCTGCCGGGGATTGCGACTTTGCTGACCTCGATGTGGACGGAGATGCCGAACTTATTCATTCTGGATATTGGGTCCACAGGACAACTATTTATTGGAACAATTCGGGAACATTTTCAGATTCGGACACCACTCTACTTTTGAATGACGACGGAGAAGCGGTCTATGTTGCCGACCTCGACGCTGATGGCTATTTGGATATAGTCATCGCTGGCGATGGAGGCACTTTATATATTCACTGGGGTGCATCGGGATTACCGCACGGATGGTCTGTTGGCGGAACCACCACCATAGATATGCACGCAAAAATGGTTCACAATATAGAGTGTGCAGACCTCGACAACGATGCCGACCTCGATTTATTGATACCATTCTGGGATGGCGATAGACCTCTTATAATACTTCGTAACTTCGGTGCGAGAACATTCGAAACAGACAGCTTGCTCGTCACCGATGTATCTCCGAACTATCACCACGGACTTTCTGTTGGGGACCTCGACAAGAACGGATATGTGGATGTAGTAGCCACAAACTACTATGCGGGGACAACAGACCCAGCAGATATATTTCTCAATGATGGGACAGGATTTTCGTCGGCTGTGGGACCATCTTTGGTTTTACATCCGGGCTCCTGTTATGGCGGCTCGGCGCTTCACGATTTCAACGACGACGGATGGCTCGACATATTATTCTTCCGAAGTCATCCTGCTGGCTCTCTAAAAGTCTGCCTGAACTCCGGTGGAACATCCCCTATTTTTTCGGATGCTACATGCTACGATATTGGTCCATACGAGGTCGATGCTACTGGCGGAACAATCATCGATGCTAACGACGACGGAATAGCTGATATATATCTGAATATAGGTGATACTCCAGCAGGATATTCTTTATTGCTCTGGGGACCATCATACAATAGCTGTGATTCTTTCTCGAACAATTGCGACCACCACGGGGTTTTTCGCGAGCCTGGTAATATTCGCGATAGGTCGGAATCAGCATTTTACAAAAGCGGCATTTTTGACACGGGTTTCGAGCATGGCGCTTGCAGTGGTGATGTCAGCTGGGTCGCTTATGATGAACCCGACTATTCAGGTATGACATTCCCTGACCCCATTCGTTCTGCGGTGATAATTCTCGGACGAGGAGGCGACACATCTCTACCCGATGCTTCCTGGAC
>QNEG01000043.1 GCA_003645115.1 bacterium
CAGATAAAGATTTCTTTGCCGACCTGTAGGGAATGTGGCAAACCAACAGGACAACCCCGACGCCTCGGGGACGCCTCTATTGGGTTTTCATTATGGTTCCTGCAACCTGAAGAATGCGGTTGCATATGCTCTCCCTGCAACCTGAAGAATGCAGTATATCTGTGATTCCCTTGAAATAAAAAAGGGGCTGTGTTATAAGCCCCTTTCATTAACAGTCGTATTTTCGCAATTAGCGTTGCAGTAATTCTTCCTCTTCTTCTTCGTATGATGGGAATCCGGCGATAACAAATCGGAAGGTTTCCCGCAATGCATCCAGGACTTGGTCTTCATCATTCTGCGCATAGTATAGCGGGAAAGAGAATAGTGCACTTCGAGTATTGGGTTTTGCATATCTAATACCCAGATGTCTTCCGATAATATTGTTAATCATAGTTTCTGGGACCAGAGAATCTGGCAATGTTCCCTGTGAACCGATATAAATTGGTTCGGCATAAGGAATCCCCGCAAAATATGGATATATACCTACAGTGCGAACACCACTCAACTGCCCGCCTGGAGTTTTAACAGAATCGATAAGCAATTGGGGATAAATATCGGCGACCTGAGATAGTGGTTCAGATTCTATCCAGGCGCCCATATTAGAACGTGCGACTATTCCGAAAATATCGAACGGAATTTGCCCGAACGGATTTATTTCTGACTCTGACACAAATCCTGATATGTTATTGAAGAATTGTCTTCCATCGAAAATCACTCTTCCACCAGCCAATGCGTAATCCTGAAATTTTTCCAGCATCTGTTTGGATGGAGAAAAATTAGGTGCTCCTGAAGCAATCCCCAGATTAAACAAATATACAATACTATAATCTACCAGGTCGAATGCGGTAAGTTCCATATATTCACCCACAGTAACTGCTCTGGATGTATCGAATTCAGTAAAATATCCCTCGGATTGCAATGTATTGAAAATTTGGTAGTAAAATTCTCCGATGTCGTCATCCCAAATAGCAGAAGGCGCCGCAAAAATTACCAGCAATTTGTGTGGATAAGTAGTATCCGCCATCGACTGAACAACAGAATCGACCGATGGGTCGAAATCCGGATGGGTTGCATAAAATTCGAAAGTATCGTGGACTCCTACTTCAAATGCATCGTCGCGAACCTGAATTATAAATCTCCAGTGTCCGGTGGGTATCTCACCTTTCAGGGTGGTCTTTTTCAGACGAGTCCAGCCATCGGTGGTGCTTTTTCCGCTATACACAGTCAACACAGAGTCATCCGCTTTCGATGTCCTAACAATTTGCGAGGGATTATCAAAATTTTCCACCCACCAGTAGAATTCCAGTATCACTGAATTATCTGGGTCGTGAGCAGTCCAGTCGATGGGAATCCCAGTCCAATCCCAGGTGGTATCGTTCAACACCCAGAATGTATCACCTTCCACATAATCTTCATTTTCTTTTATGATAAGTGAATCTGGTGGGACATTTGTCCGATAATAAATTTTACATTCTGGTTGCGATGTATCGGAGTGAATATCGATGGAGCGAACACAAAATAGATGTTCTGTCATAGTATCGCCGGGCTCGCGAAGTAAATATATAGTATCTGCACTCGCGGTGGTGGTTTCCCAGGCAAAGGTATCCGCCTCATCCTCGGTGATTATAGTATCCGGGATAGGCAATTCATTATTATAATATGAGGAAACCAGGCTGTGTTCCAATTTGTATGTGACTATATCTATCCACTGATATTTTTCCACCACACCATCCAAATCAGTTCCCCACCACCATATAATAGGAGCTGCGCCCATAATCGAGCTATCGGGTGGATTGTTATAGATATGAACGAACGGCGGACCGGTTTCATTTGGTTCGCCTTTATAACAACCCAAAAATAGCATTACTATTATAGCTCCAATCGCCCACAGGATAAAAATTTTGTTTCTCATATCTATCTCCTCGTTGGCTTATATTAAAATTCTGCGCCCAATGTAAATCTATGGACACTGTTTAAATATTTCATATATGTGAAAGAATAATCGCCTCGAACCATAAATGCACCAACCGGTAGTCTAAATCCTGCTCCCAATGTGAACAAATCGGAATCATATTGAAATTTTCCGCCACCACGGATGAATAACATTTCCTTATAAGCATACTCGATACCCGCCTGAAATTTTTCCAGATTATCATTGGGATGTGAACCTTCCACATCCAGAGTAATTCTGTGGTCGGGGCTATTTATTATCTCACCGGCGGCGCCGAAATGGAATGCCATCGGCAATGGAGCATTCTGTTGGATGAATTTCAAATCCGGACCGAAATTCGACAATTTCATTCCCAGCCGGATATCCTTAAACGCTGTCTTGAAAACTGTTCCGATATCCATCGCCCATCCGTGAGCGTGCACATCGGAGTAATATTCCCCTACATATTTCACATTTACCCCTACCGAGAATCTATCGGTGAGCAATCTTGCATAAGTCAATCCTGCTGAAAGGTCACCTGCTGTAAATGTCCTTCCAGTGCCCTCGGGCTGATATGGAGTGGTCTCATCTATATCGCCAGTATAAATGGACACAAACGATACACCCATCACACCACCCATAGCTGGCATAGTATATGCGGCGAAATCGTGGTTAATTCCAGCGAATAGCATAGTATGAGAAATAGCCATTTGTTTTCTATTTTGCCAAGCCAGACCACCGGGATTATAGTATATAGCCGATATATCATCTGCAACTGCGATAAACGAACTCGCCATACCCTCGCCTCGAGCGGACACCGGTATTTCCAGAAACTGAGCGCAAGATGTGCCAACTTTCGCCTGACCAAACACAATCACAGGCAGTATCAACAGCACTGCCAGTAATTTCATAAATATTCTCATATCTGCCTCCTTACTATATTCTGATATAAATGAACTTACTTAATTATAACAAATTTTCCGGTTTGAATTTTACCGGTTTCTTCATTTTCCACACTGAATATATAGATTCCGCTGACTATCGACTGATCGTTTCTGGATATCAAATCCCAATCTTCTGCGCCGACCATCTCTCCGCTCTGTGATTCATCGTGTTCCAGCTCTTTGACTAAATCGCCATCCAGAGTAAATATCCTAATAGTGCATTTCTTCGGTAGATTATAGAACCTAATTTTTCTGGAGTATTCTGTCCATTCACTGGTGAAGGAGTGTTCCCAGTAAGCTTTATAGTCGTGGTCCACGCGATATGGATTGGGCACTACTCGAACTTTATCATCTGTAGCGGGTGCGCCGCTAGGAACGAACCACTTGGAATTTTTCGTCTTATTGCATTCTAATGAAGCCAACTCTTTGCTGGGTTGTCCATAATCGAATGCGGTAACTACTACCCATTTATCATCGCCGGGCAATAGATTATCTATTACATAATAATACCAATCTTCTCCTTCATATACAGTATCTGGTGGCATACCATTATTTACTTCGAATGGCTTCGGGGTGAGCGTAACCGACTCGGTATCGCCGGTAGCGGTTATTAAATAAGCATCGTATTGGTCATCGGCAGTGAGCAAAGTATCCGAATACAATGTATCATAATGGAACAATGAGTCGCCGGTAGTAGAACTGACCGAGTCGAAAATCTCATAAATATAATTTACTTTCATATAATTTACCTTGTCGTATTGCACCAACGGGACATAATACTGGTCGATATTTTCCTCAGCGATATAAATCCGATAACCCTCGAAATCGTGAATCCCTGTGATAGAGTCACATACATCCTCCACACCTGTGCCTTTCCACAATATAGTAGCTTTACTTTGTCCCAGAACAATTTTAAACTCTGGAGCTGGTGGTGGTTCTGGACCTTTATAATCATTTTCAAAAATTTGCTGAACCCAATATGCAGCAGCTGCCAAATTATCGAACCCGAAATTCGGTTCCCACAATGGACCCTCGACATTATTAGGGTCCTGGTGGAAATTCTCACCCACCATAAACGCAATAGTGATATGTGGCAATGAATCCTGGGGCAAATTCGGACGAACTTCGATAGGTCCGAAAGAGAGCAGGAATCTGGTATCATAACCATCACGCAAATCATCCTCTGAAGCGGGTGGGTCGATCCAACCCTCCCGGTCGCCTATATCGGTCTGGTTATAATCGAATTCGCAATTGGACATCACCTTATACTTATTTATATCACCTTCTGGAGTGCCATCGAAACCGAGATCATTCCCCCACATCATCGGACCCCAATCATACGCCTCATCAGTATTGGAAATCCACCAATTATATGCGAACTTAAGCGATGAAATATCTGTTCCGCCGGGACCTCGCAGTAGTTTCACTGCCATAGCACCAGTGGCGCTTTTCTCGGTATATACACCATCTTCTGGGTCGCCGTCGTTATCTGCCAGCCAGGCAAGATACACCGCGGTGGTCTCATTTTGTTCGCTGACATAATTCTCGATAAATCCGGTAATATCATCTTGCGCGTAATCGTGAACATCCACATGTCCAACATCGCCATCGATATATAGTCCAATATAGAGGTCTTTTATTGTTCTACCATCATCCCTGATATTCTCGAAAGCATAATCGATGAACACAAAATTATTAGCATAGCTATAACTCCAGGCATAACTCTCCTGATAAATTTTAATACCTATCGGTCTATGGTCTGGTGGAGTGATAGAACTGGTAATAGTATCGGAGAAGCTACCCACGAAATCTTCCTCGGAGACAGCATCCGGGTCGCCCTCCAGCACCGACCGATAAATCAATGTATCCTCATCATTATAGCTGGGGAATAATTCGTTTATATCGGGGTTCCATCCATCCTCGCCAACAGAGACCAGTGTATCGCCGCCTACAACTGCACCGACCCACAGTGCGCCCATAAAAAGATACTCCAATCCGGTGCATCCTGGGTATTCAGCCGATGGTCGGCAACTGCCAGTTTCTCTGCCACAAATTTCCTCATCGGCGGTTATGCAATAAGTGGGAGTATCATCTCCTCGTTGTGAACCGAAAAATCCGTAATTAGTAATGGTTAAATACAGGTTTCCTATCTGGTGAGTTTGTTCATCTTGAGCGGGATAAATACCGGTAGCTCTGCCAAATTCAGCTGTTTGGTTTTGACGGGGAGCTTCTCCGGTGTTTTTCCCCAATAGATTACCTAACAGGAATAACAAAATTAGTGTGGTTAGAGTTAATTTTCTCATTTTATCACCTCGTTATTAAAATTACCATACTATATTTATTCCAAGTCTAATATCCGTGGGCGGACCCCAATGTGTGGGGTCCTTTGCATAATCATCGCCCATAAGTTCATAAGAACCATCGGGATTATAAAATATCCAGCTCTTATCTGGCTCACCGGTGCTGGAATACACTTCCAATACATTCCTATAATTGGTCAAATTGGATATCTGTAGGTATGCAGAATATTTAAACCGCCCTATTTTAAATTCCTTATTTATTTTCATATCCACATTAAATTGATTTGGCATCCTGAGTGCATTGGTTCTCTCCCAGGCTTTTTCGCCGACCTTGATTTCATAATGTGGATTATATTTCGATGGAGTGTATGGAAATCCACTGCCCCAGGTTAGGACAGTATTTATTCCCCATTGATCTGGTAGAGTGAGTCCGAACAATTTGGGGTGTTCATCCTTGCGGACACGGAAATCCAGCACCACATTCACCAGATGTCTCTGGTCCCAATCTAATGGCAAATCTCGAAGTGGGATAGCAGTTTGTTCGAATTGTGCATCATAGCCACTCCTATCCGATGAACTCTTGCCAAATGCAAATGAATAAGAATAATTAGCATTAAGTGACCAGTAATTAGAAAGTGATTTATCCAATCTAAATTCTACTCCACGGGAGCGGGCATAATCGTGGTTCACATACACATCCTGTTCCAGCACGCCAATCCTGGCGTGAGATGTATTGAGCAAATCGTAAATATCCTTATAATATCCCGAAAACTGGACAGTCCAATTTTCGGCGAACCCATAAGCCACACCTAATTCATAAGCGACTGTTTTCTCATATGATAGATTGGGATTGCCCAGAAGTCTTCCCGCTCGCGAACCCTGAGTGGGTGTCTGATAGAAATTATCGAATCCGGGCAGTTGATAGAAATGTCCATAGCTGAAGAATAATTTGGATTTATCGGTAATCGGATAACTCATACCCAGACGAGGAGAAATTTTTGTGTCGGTGGTTTTCACTTTGTTCATATCCCACCAATCGGCGAGCACTACTCGAAGCTCCTGCTCTACCGAATCCTCCAGGACTTCTTCAGCCTGAATGAACATATCCAATCGCAAACCTACATTAGCGATTAATCCCCCATATTCCATTTTATCCTGGACATAGGCGGCAAAAGTTTTGGGAGTTCTGGTATAGAATGAGCGGAAAATGCCGTGTTCGGACCAGGGCATATTATCAGGAACTCCATCGTAAATATATTCTGGATACTGAATCTCGTTCATATCCATTCTAATCCACTGGAATTCCAATCCTGTTTTCACCAGATTATTTTTATTTATCTGGCTGGTAAGGTCGCCTTTAGCGAGTGCTATATCCACAGTTCGTTTATGCCAAACTGCCCATTGGTCGAATCCTCTATACTGGAAACTGGAATAATCATCGAATTTTCCATTTCCATTCCTATCCATATAAGGTTCATATTCCTCGTGAATGTAGTTGGGACCATCATAATATCCATTCCCATTCAAATCGAGGAATGGTTCACCCAGTTCACCGACATCATAATCACCATTGCCATTGGCATCATAATAATTACACTGTCCATCTCTGTATGTAAGTTGTCCATCGCCATTTATATCGATATATTCACCCCAATCCGCCTCACCATTAGCATTTTCATCTATCCATGTATATTCCTCCACAAGAACTGTATCCGGTGTATGGTAATAACTTCCATATACATATTCGCCAAAATCTTTCACCCCATTTTCATTTACATCCACCCATAATGTTTCCATCACGAATTCTATACCAGCGGTGCCATTAAGCAAAGCCTCATAGTCGAGTCCGTATGGATAACCATCCAGAAACGGTTCTCCATCCATATACGGTTCGGGAATATTCATAGAAAACCAAGTAGGATACGGAGAATTAAAATTAGTCCATCTGGGTTCGAAAGCGCCATTTCCATTCCAATCCATCCAGGGTTCCTCGCCCGGCTGTGGTGGAAGAGTATCTGCATACACAGTATCTATCTCCACTATGGAATCTCGTAATCCAGGGTTATGCCAGATAGTATCTATTCTATCTATAATAGGTTCCCAATACTCACCATAATCCCACATACCGTTTCCATTAAAATCTACCCACTGGACTCTAATCTGCGGGACACCATCACCATTTACATCTACCCAATCGTCCAGTGTTCTGTATGCGGAAGAGTCCACTGCGAAATCGCCGGGGTCCCAATCGCCAGGATTTAGTGTCCGCTTATTATGGAAATATCCAAATTTTAACTCATAAAATGTATTCACAGAAAGATTATGAGTGACATTCAATGACATCTGATACACAGATTGTTTGCTCTTATAGGAGAATTTTGGACAATAATAGAAATACCAGTCGAAACTGCGCCATTTCGACCAATTGCCATCGAATGAGAGCACATATTTAAATGATGGAGTCAATCGTTGTTTGAGTTTTAGTGTCATTTGATACTGATTTATCCTTCTTTCGGGGAAAAACCCGAACCAGCCATATTCGATATTATATGGACCATAGATTTCTTCTTGAGTAGCTATCGGTGCGCCACCCTCTTCATAATCCAAATCGAATACTCTGTTATACGCCAATCTGGTATCTGTATTTTCACCGGTAATGGACAAGAAGTATGAAATTCTTTTATCTCGAGGCATCTTTAGTCCGAGCACTGGAAGGAAATAAGTTGAAATCGGTTCGGGACCGGAGAGAGTGAAATCCAATCTATCCGAATTGGTAGTGAATTTATTCAATGCATCCACACGGAAATTTGTAGTGGAATAGCCTATCGAACCTGCCCACTTGTTTGGGTCACCCTCCTTGGTGATAATGGAAACGATAGCAGAAAGTGCACCACCATATTCGGCATTGAATGCACCGGTCTGCACCTGAATTTCCTGCACCGCACCGGTGGATACATCCAAAGAGCGATAACCATAAGTAGGGTCATTGGCGGGAATTCCATTCACATAATATGCTACTTCTCGCTGACGACCGCCACGGAAATGAAGTTCTCCTCCACGGCTTACTACTCCTACTCGTGTCTCCAGTATCTCATTCACACTCTGGACAGGCATAGTCTCGATATCCTCGGAACTGACATAATCCTCAGATGATACCGCATCCATCTTGATTTGTTCTCGTTCTGCCACAATCTCTATCGCCTCGGCTCGGATTGCCTCAGAAGTCAATTCAAAATTTACCTCGGTAGTCTTATCCGAATGAACCACCACATTCTTAACAGTAACCGGCGGATAGCCCAGCGATGAGGCTCGTAAATCATATACTCCCGGACGAACATCCAGAAAATTATAATAACCCTCCAAATCGGTGGATGTCCCCGTAATCACTTCTCCAGTGGCTGGATTGATAAGTTCGACATCGGCAGCCATAATAGGTTCGCCAGTCTGGCTATCCTCTACTATCCCGGTGATTTTTCCTGTGGTTCCCGCCCAGATAAGAGCAAAAATTAAAATTAAGGCAAGTAAAAAACATATGTTCCTGAACATATATTACCCCCTACGCATACTATATTTTTTCATTTTATTCCATTCATTTTAAGAAAATATCCAATCCGCAATCTGGTGTCAAGATGTTTCAGTAAAAAAATGTAGGAACTTATCCAAATAGTGGTCGGATGGAAAATAGTGGATGATATTTGGGTAATAAGATAAAAAAACACCATCGAACAAATTATATTCATAGGG
>QNEG01000044.1 GCA_003645115.1 bacterium
CATATTTTCCAACTATCTTACAGGATGCTAAACAATCGCGATGATGCACTAGATGTGGTTCAGGAAACATTTTTCCGTGGATGGCGCTCTTTAAAAAGTTTTCGCGGAGAATCCAGTTTGAGACTGTGGCTGGAAACTATCGCCACCAGAATTTGTATCTCAAGATACCGAAGAAAACGGATTTTAGTGGGAATCGAGGATTTTCTGGGACTGGGAAAAAATCCTGATTGGGACAATGATATAGATTCCGATACACATAGTAAAGCAATCGCCGATGCATTGGATACACTGACTCCCAAAGAACGCGCAGTGTTCGTGTTGAGAATGGAGAAAGGACATTCTACCGAGGAAACCAGCGAGATACTGGGCATAGCGGAAGGCACAGTTAAGGCATTTCTCCATCGAGCTAAGCAAAAGATGCAAAAAGAATTGAAAAAAATTTTACCAGAGGAATTCAAATAATTCAGGAGCAATATTATGAGCAACATAGATGAAAAAAAATTAACACAACTGTGGGATTCCACCAGACCGGTGTTGACATCGCACGAGAGTGAGTCGATTCGACGAGGAGTGTGGCAAAAAGTCGAACATCATCGAACCGCAGTGAAATTGCGGACTGCATTCGTCACTGCGGCGGTCATAATTATCGCCGTGCTGATAGCTCTGAATCCATTTTCATCGACACAAACCGCAGATTATGATTTATTGGTTATCGACGATGCAGATTATTGGGAAAAATTGGAGCAAATCCCACAAGATGAATTGGTTTATGCAGTTATGGGCAATGAAATCGATTCTATCGCCAATGTTATGATTGCACAATCCGATGTAGAGGATGCGGTATCACTGCTTTCGGAGGATGAACAGAAAGAATTACTAATCGCTTTGGCAAATGAAATGTAAATTCACAGGAGGTATATAAATTATGAAACCCAGAGGACAAATAATCGGAATAATATTAGGTGTTTTTACGATGCTATGCATTATCGGAATTGCATTCGCACAAGATATGCCATTCGCACAGCCATCACCGGAAATTATGGAGCGTATCGAGACATTGAAGATGTGGAAACTAACCGAAGCATTAGACTTATCTTACGAACAAACTGCAAAACTATTCCCACTTCTCAAAGAAACTCGGCAAAGGCAGGATTCCCTTATGCAACAGCAGAAATGGTTGATAGAAGAGTTGATTGACGCTACAGAAAATGATGCGGATACAACTGAAATGCTGGGAATAATCGACCAAATCGTGCTAACCAGAACTAATGAATGCCAAATTCAACAGGAATTTTACTCCGAACTTCGCAATATCTTATCTACTCGACAGCAAGCGGAATATATATTATTCGAGATAAATTTCCGCAAGAAGATGATGGAACTGATTCGCGAATTTCATCGTGGTAATCAGAAACTATATCGACACAAACAGAACCCATGGGATTGATTGACAATAACAACAAACACAGGAGGTAAAAATGAGACGGACAAAAACAGCGGCAATGGCAGGACTGGTAGCAGTAATACTGGTGATAGGTATTGCTGTTGCACACGAGCCATTCGGTGGACCGCAAAAATTCCCCGGTCAACATCAGGGTGGTGGTTTCCAGCAATGGGACAAAGTGGATAAACTCGCCGATGAAATCGGACTAAATGATGAACAGGTGGAAAAAATCAAGGAAATTCGCACTACAATGGCGAAGGACATAGCAGATTTGAAGGCAGAAGAGGAAAAAGCCGAAATCGACCTGAAGAACATTATGGATGATCCCGCTGTCCCCAGTTCGGATATCGAAAAGGCAGTGAAAAAAGTGTTGAATCTGGAAAATGAGATGAAACTCAGGAAAATGGAAGGAATGCTTGCAATTCGCGATGTGCTGACTGTGGAACAACGAACTCAAATACGAGAACTTATTCGGGAGAAAATGGAACAGCAACGCGAGCTTAGAAGGAGCCATCCCCGAGGGATTCAGGGAGAACACCCTTGTGGGAAACACGGAAAATAATTCCCTCTGCGCATAAGCAGACCAAAAAGGACCCTCAGAGATGGGGGTCTTTTTTATTTTGGGTGAAGAATAATGTTTACGATTTCGGAGTGCGACAAGAATCTCATCGGTGGACCCCAGGTGCCAGTGCCAGAAGTAGTATAAATATAAGAATCCCCTAAAGTTCTCAGTCCATAAGCATATCTACCAAAAACCAATAGGACTATCAAATCCATAGGTGGAAGTTGTCCGAGGTGAGTGTGTCCTGAAAGTTGGATATCTACTCCCGAGGATACCGCATCCTTAAAATGTGTGGGTCGATGATATAACAAAATCACCGGATTTGCGGTATCACATCCTGCCAATGCCTTGTGCAAATTCGGTCCTTCCATATCGAATCTCGATGCTACATCGTCATTTAATCCCACCAACACAATACCATTCGCCAGAGTAGTGCAGGAATTGCTCAACACGGTTATTCCGGATTGTTCTGCCAGTTGGAAAAATTTTTCTACCCCAGGAAAATATTCGTGATTGCCGGTCACAGCGAATACTCCATCATTGGCATTTAGATTCTTGAATAATTCTCTAAATCTGTCTATTCGATGAGCCTCCTCATCCACTAAATCGCCGGTTATCAATATTAAGTCGGGATATAACCGATTGGTTCTATCTACCACCGATTCTAACCAATCGGTATCGTTTATGGTTCCCAGATGCAAATCCGAAAGCTGAACTATGGAATACCCGTCTAACTCGGCGGGTAATGATTTTAACCATATTTCCAATCGCCTTACTCTAACTCCACACAACACATTTATCAGAGAATATGACGAAATTATTATTATTATCGCTAATGCGATTATGGTAGAAATCCATTTGATTTGCGGAAAAATCAAAAGGAAGATGTCTCGAATTATGAATACGGAGAAAGCGATTGCAATCACTCCCAGCCATACTGAGCCGATATATGAAACTATCCATACGCTATAGAATCTGCTGGAAACCTGCGATAGAATAAATAACAATCCACCGAGTAAGAAAAACAAAGCTATCGCTTTTCGCCACTTTTGATTTAGTTCCAGCCCTCGGCTAATTCGATGATATACATAATAATGAAGCACAAAATAGACAGTGCTCACTATCAGTAGAAAAAATATTATTGCCAGTGCTCCTTTCATAATGCTGTCCGAGATAAAGTTCTATTGCCGGAATAGTTATTCCCATTTCCTCTCGATTTTGTCAAGCTTTTCGAAAATTTCGTTGTCCAGCATCTCTTTAAGTTCTATTACTTTATCCACAGCGGATGCGACATTCACTTCTTGGGTGGAATGGTCTCTGCGAAGCACTATTTCCACTATATCATCGGCGACTTTTCTTCCCACAGTGATTCTGATAGGGATTCCTATCAAATCAGCATCTTTAAATTTCACACCAGCGCGCTCATCTCTATCATCATACAGAACATCGATATTCTTTCCCCTTAATTCTTCATACAATTTATCGGCGACTCTTACTACCTCGGGTTTGGTGACATCCAGAGCGGTAATTATCACTTCGAATGGCGCGATAGTAATAGGTAGAACTATACCGTCATCATCGGAATATAATTCGATAGCGGAGGCTAATATCCTTCCCACTCCAATACCATAACTTCCCATAATTATTGGATTCTGTTTGCCCTGGTCATCGAGGAAAGTAGCGCCCATCGCCTCGGAATATTTTGTCCCCAATTTGAATATATGTCCCACCTCGATAGTAGTGCGAATGGAAAGTTTTTTTCCGCATTCTGGACAACCTTCACCATCACTCACCAACCGAAAATCACCTCGTTCGTCTATTCGAATATCGCCGACAGTAAATCCTACTATATGATAATCGATTTCATTTGCTCCGCTGGCAAATTTTATTTCCTCATCATCGGGAACAGATTCATCGAGAAAAATTCTCAAATTTTCTGGTGTGTTCAATGGTCCCAAAAATCCCACTGGGACTCCGAACCATTGGATAACTTCTTCAGGCTCGGCTGGACGAACCACACTGCCCACAAATTGTGCTAATTTCTCCTCATTAAGTTGATGGTCTCCGCGGATAAGCACCATAAATGGTTTCCCATCTGATTCGGACACATATATCAACGATTTCAACATCTGATGTTCGGGCAATCCAAGGAATTGGCTGACCTCGCTCACTGTCCTCAAATTAGGTGTGTGCACTTTCTTTTGCTCGGTGATTTCCACAAATTTTACTTCATTAGGAACGCTCTTTGCAATTTCCATATTTGCGGAATACCCACATTGGTCGCAGAACACTATTTTATCCTCGCCGGCATCGGAGGGCACCATAAATTCCTGTGATGCCGAACCGCCCATCAATCCGCTGGAGGCACCCACCACTATGTATTCCAATCCGCAGCGGGTGAATATTCGTCGGTAGGCATAATCGTGTTTTAGATATTCCGTGTCCAATTCGTTCCAGGATGAGCACAATGTATATGAATCTTTCATTATAAATTCCCTGACTCTGAGCAAACCGAATCTTGGGCGAGGTTCGTCGCGAAATTTATTCTGGATTTGATACCAAGTTTGCGGGAGGTCACGAAATGAACGAATTTCGTTCCGTGCGATATCGGTGATAATTTCCTCGTGAGTGGGAGCGAGACAGGTTTCTCTACCTTTTCTATCGGTGAATTGCAGCATAATTTCCGCCATATCCTCGGCTCTGCCGGTCTCTCGCCATATCTCTATCGGATTTAGCGCTGGCATAAAAATTTCCTGCCCGCCGATTGCGTTCATCTCATCACGGATTATTTGCATAATCTTTAGCATAGCTCCCCAGCCAAGTGGCAAGAAAGTATATAATCCAGCGGAGAGTTGACGAATCAATCCCGCACGAAGCATCAACTTATGAGATATGACCTCGGCATCTGCGGGTTCTTCTTTCAGTGTGGGTATCAATGATTTATTCCAGCGCATAGATTTCCTCCGATAGTTAAAATTCTGTCATCTTGCGGAATTTTTCTAATCTCCTATTCAGTGTTTCCATATCGAGTTTCTCCAATGACTTTATCGAAAATCCCTCCACATTGAAACTCGCCACCAGTGAACCATATACTATCCCCATTTTCAATGTGTGGGGAGTGATATTTCCTTGTCGAGCTATATATCCTACCATTCCGCCAGCGAAAGAATCACCCGCACCAGTGGGGTCCATAACAGCGGTAGTGGGGAATGCAGGAATAGTGAAAATTTCGCCATCGGACATTGCGAATGCGCCGTAAGCACCTTGTTTGACTACTATAGTGGCTGGACCCATAGTGTGAATTTTTTCTGCGCCGGCGAGCACAGAACGAACACCGGTCAACAGCCGAACCTCCAGCTCGTTTATTATCAACATATCGATTTGTTCCAGCACCTGAAGCAATGTGTTTCTTTCTCGCTCTATCCAGAAATTCATAGTGTCTGCTGCTACCAGTTTCGGTGATTTCATCTGCTCTAATACTTTGAGTTGCAGTTTCGGATGTATATTGCCAAGAAATACGAATGGCAAATCCCGATATTTTGGGGGCAATTTGGGAGAGAAATCTGCGAATACATTTAGTTCGGTGGATATAGTTTCCGGGTCGCCGAAATCTTCATCATATCTGCCGTGCCATCGAAATGTCTTTCCCTCCGCTATATATAAACCCTCCACATCTACTCCTCGTGTTTCCAGAGTGCTGATATGTTCCTCGGGGAAATCCTTACCTACTACTCCCACCAAATGCACTGGAGTGAACAAACTGGATGCTATAGAGAAATATACAGCCGAACCACCGAGTCCCTCGGCGAGTTGACCACGAGGTGTGCTCACCGTGTCCAGTGCTACCGAGCCTACTACGAGTAATGCCATTTGATGCTCCTTTCTGAACTATCTAAATATTTGAGATTATAATTATAAATGATAATCTAATTCAGTCAAGCGGTGTGTTTTATAATACTGTATTATTCAAAAGTTTTTACTTCGGCATCATGAGGGAAATTGAAGTTTATTATTTCCTCTGGCAATCGTTTCAATGCGGTGGGATTGGTCAAATTTATTGCCTCCCAGAAATAATAATTTTTGTTCGCATAAATCCCTCCTTGTATATATCTTAATTATAATATAATCGAATTGAATAGTTGTCAAATAAAATTGTTCTACATCACTTCACACCGATTTTCTGGCATTTTTTTCTTATCGGACAGATTTTGCATCTTGCATTTCGAGCAGAACATATCTGCCTGCCAAGTTCAATCAAATTCAGATGTAATGAATAGTGCAATGGTGGTGGAATAATTTGGGAGAGAATAATTATCATCGTCTCTGGCGAAGTTCCCTGTGGAAAAATTCCCAACCTAACCATAATGCGTTTTATATGTGTATCCACAGGAAAATATGGGGCACCGGCGCAAAATAACAGGAATACCGAAGCGGTTTTCAGTCCTATTCCGTTCAACTGTAATAACATCTCGAGTGCATCTTTATGCGGAATATTCATCAGGAAATCTGCATCGATATCGCCCCGATTATTTTCCGCCAGCCAACGCAACAATCCCTTAATTCTGCTCACTCTTTGATTAGCCATTCCCGCTGGACGAATTAGTTCTATTATTTGATTATCACAGGCATTCAACACATCGCACCAGTTAGCAAATTTTTTCTTTAGCGCAGAAAACGCTCTATCCCGATTTTTGTCGGTGGTATTTTGTGAAAGTATTCCTCGCACTAATGCATCCACGCTATTTTCGCAATATCTGTTCGGTTCACCGAAATGTTCTTTCAGCAGATTATTTAGCGTAGAAAAAAATAGTTTTCCATATCCATTCAAGACTCGCTGTGCCAATGAATTCTGTTTTAATTTTCTCATTGTATTAGTCGATTTATGGGATAGGTCGGACTATTACATATTCGATTACTATCGCTATTATGAACATAATAAAGCCGAGCAATAATGGTATCTGGAAAAATTCTGCATATTGTTTATATCGTTTGATTTCGACTTTACTTTTTTCCATAGCATCGATTTGCTGGTAAATTTTACGCAATTTTTCAGTATCGGTAGCTCGAAAGTATTCACCACCAGTGGCTTCGGCGACTCCCATCAGTGTTTCCTCGTCGATTTCTATATCTACTTGAATATAACCAACAATATTGCCTAATCTATCTCTCTGTGGATATGGCGCCTTACCGTGTTTTCCCATCGCTATAGCATAAATTTTGATACCGATAGCGGCTGCTGCTTGAGCTGCGGTGATTGGTTCGATTTTTCCTCGATTGTTTCTACCATCGGTCAACAAAATTATCACTTTACTTTTCGCCTCGCTCTTTTTAAGTCTATTTGCTGCAGTGATAATAGCATCACCGATTGCGGTGCCATCCTCTATCATCCCCACTTCGACTTCGTCGAGCAACTGCAGGACAACATTATGATCCACAGTCAAGGGACATTGTGGGAATGCCTTCGAGGCAAACACTACCAATCCGATACGGTCGGTTTTTCTGCCTTGGATAAATTTCGCCGCCTCAATTTTTGCTGCCTGTATTCTGTCCTTCGGTTTGAAATCCATCGCATACATCGACGATGAGATATCCAATGCAATTACTATATCTATTCCCTCGGAATATACTTTCTCTATTTTTTGACCTTTTTGCGGTCTGGCTGCTGCTAATGAAAAGAAAAATATAGCCATTGCCCATATATATGGGACCGCTTTCCACAGTGAAACACGAAACGAACTATTCTGCGACCGTTGAAATCGTCGGGTCACTGTGTAAAGCATAGTGGGTCTTCTGAATTTGCGATATATCCAATATCCCACAGGGATTAGCAGTAGAAATGCAAATCCCCAGTAGTTGGCAAATTCGATAGAACTACTTATTATTTCATTTTCTACAGGCATACTTTAATCTATAGATAGCTTACAGAAAAAATTATAACCGATTTGGTAATATCGCAACCGATTTAGTGGAAAAATTTATTTTACTGGATTAGATAGCAATTACAATCATAGAAATAATGATGGATGGTATATCAATAATGGAAAAATCCATCGCTCCAATATGGTAAGATAGTTTGATTAAAATTATGGACAGTAGGAAACCTCCCCGACTTTGACAGTTTGAAAATATAATATACTGCGTAACAATAGGATACACGGATTGGTGATAGGCGTTGTCACTACAAATTGATTTCCTGGATAATTGCTGATGGGATTTTGCACGAAACAGCACGCAGGATTTTGGTGTTGATTCCGACAATTTCCGTTCGTGCTACATATATTTTCGTGTTGGTTTTAATTCCTACTGCGCGGATTTCTGATAGTTTTTCGAGCGCTTTTTGCGGTGTAATATCAAAGGTGCAGTTTAATAGAACATCAGAACACGGTTTCGAATTTTCTGATTAAATTTCTCGCTCCGACTGAAATGCCTACTCTATCCAGCCTTCGTTCAGTTTTTCTAATGCTTTTATATTTTCTGGCGAAATTTTTTCATATCCACCTAAAACTTTTGTCATAAATGTGATTTTCGCCAGATGCTCCACCAATTCCATTCTGAGAAATGCTTCATCGATATCTCTACCCAATGTTATCGCACCGTGATTTTTCAAAAGGAATGCATTGTGCTTTTTTAGATAATCCTTTGCCATTTCTGTTAGCTGGTTTGTGGTAGGCAAAGCAAAAGGTGCAGTGGGTATTTTACCCAATTTTATCGCTACTTCGGGAAGTAAATCGTATGGAAGTTCCATACCTGTGCAAGCAAATACACTCGCATATACAGGATGTGCATGAATTACCGCATTAACATCGTCGCGAATTTGATACGCTGTGAGATGCAGTGGTATTTCTGATGATGGTTCACCAACTCCGCCCAGATGTTTTTCCTCGATATCTACTACCAGCACGCGATTAGGGTCTAAAA
>QNEG01000045.1 GCA_003645115.1 bacterium
TCTTCACCAAATAGATGAACAATTATATTTTTCTGTGGATGAACACGAAAATTCTATCAATCTAACCGACAAGGGCAGAGATGAACTGGCAAGATATGCCAATGTGGACAGGGAAATATTCACTCTTCCGGATATCGCAGATAAATTCTCTCAATTAGAGGGTGATGATAGTTTATCCGAAAAGGAAAAGCAGAAACTGAAACAGGAAATATACAAAGAATATTCTAAGCGAGGGGAGATAAATCACGCCATAACTCAACTGCTAAAAGCCTATGTGATGTTCGCTCGAGATGTAGATTATGTGATTCAACAGGGGAAGGTAATAATAGTGGATGAGTTTACTGGCAGATTGATGCCTGGCAGACGATATTCGGAAGGACTTCATCAGGCACTGGAAGCAAAAGAGGGCGTAAAAGTAGAAGGTGAGACGCAGACTTATGCCACTATTACTCTGCAAAATTATTTCCGAATGTATGAAAAACTCGCCGGAATGACCGGCACCGCAGCTACCGAGGCTAATGAATTCTGGGAAATATATAAACTCGATGTAGTCTCTATTCCTACTAATAGACCGGTGCGTAGAGAAGATTTCAATGATAGGATTTATCTTACTCGAAAGGAAAAATTCGATGCGGTAATCGAGGAAATAAAATATTACCATAAACGCAAGCAACCAGTCCTGGTGGGAACAGTTTCAGTGGAGATATCAGAACTATTGAAACGGATGCTGGACAGAGAGAAAATTCCCTGTGCGGTGCTCAATGCAAAACATCATCAGAAAGAGGCAGAAATAGTTGCTCGAGCCGGTCAACCTTATGCGGTTACTATTGCCACTAATATGGCTGGTCGAGGAACCGATATAAAATTGGGAACAGCTGTGGTTAAGGCTTATGAACTGGTGTTTGCTCCTTTGCTGGAGGATATCGCCACCCAATTGAAAAATGGTGATAGTTTCCTTTTGGTTACCGAAAATGGCGAAGTCCTTCGAAATCTGGCGCAGATTTGTAAGGATATGCACATAGAATATCGCGAATTCAATTTTCGCGAGAATGCTCCCCATACAGTAGCAAAATATCTTTCTGAACCCGGCAAGGTAGCATTATTTTCAGGGTTCGAACTATCGCGAGCTATCCCCGAGGGCGATTATAAGAAGAAATTATTGCCCAAACCAATATGTGGATTGCGAACAGATACTCCAAATGAATGGACTTGCCCGAAAAATCCCAAAGAATGTATCAGTCTGGGGATTCCCTGTGGATTACACATAATCGGGACGGAACGGCACGAGGCACGCAGAATCGATAACCAACTTCGAGGTCGCTCAGGAAGACAGGGAGACCCCGGTTCATCGAGGTTCTTCCTATCATTGCAGGATGACCTTATGCGACTCTATGCCGGCGGTGATAGAGCATACAATATGATAAAAAAGCTCAATCCCCCCGAGGGCGAACCAATCGAACACAGGATAATATCGAAGCAAATCGAGACCGCACAGAAACGAGTGGAAATGCAGAATTTCGCCATTCGTAAGCGATTGCTGGAATATGACGATGTTATGAATCGTCAGCGTGAGGTGATATATTCACTGCGGAAAAATATACTATTCGGACATAATCTCAAACCAGAATACGATAGATTGATGCGGGAATTTTGCGAGGGTCTGGTATCTGAATTCACTAATCCTGATAGTCCACCGGAAAGCTGGGATTGGGACAGGATGTCCGAGGAATTTGCGCAAGTATTTTTGGTTCGCTACGACCCCAATGACCCACAACATCCTGCAGATGATTTAGTGGAAGAATTATACAAGACCGCAAAATCTGCATATAATCTAAAAGAGGGATTTTTGGGCGAAGAAATAACTCGCAGACTGGAACGCGCCGCAATGCTTGCCACTATCGACCAGCTTTGGAAAGAACATCTTCGAGCACTGGATGATATTAAAGAAGGCAGTCATCTGATGGCATACGCACAAAAAGACCCGTTGATAGAATATAAGAAAGAAGCATTCGCCACATTCGAAAACTTGATGTCAGATATTTGTCGAGAGACACTGATAAAATTTTTCCATGCGCAAGTAGTTCAACCCACCCGAGATAGAAAAATGGCTCCAGTTCGCACTGTCCATCAGGGAATAGATAGCTATGGAGCGGGAGCATCGGCGGAAAGAGCACAAAAAATCCTGGGAAAGGAACAATCGCAGGGGACATCTACTCCGGACGATAAATTTCCGAGGGCAAAACCGCCACCCACTCGAAGAAACAGACAGAGAAAAGTAGGGGAAAAAGTTGGTAGAAATGACCCCTGTCCTTGCGGTTCGGGAAAAAAGTATAAGCATTGCTGTGGGAAAAAAGGTTGATAATTTAATATAAATCCAATTGTGAGAAATTCTGCCATTCTCATCGGTTTCAATCGACGGAATAAAAATCCTCTGAACTGTGATTTATTTGATTATTTTAATTGGCGTGGTTTCAATGGGAAAAAGGAAACTAATCGGTTGTGAGTGTGGATTAATAAACAACGACTAACTTTAGGTCTAACTGCTCGGCATATTTAATCTGTCATATATATATTGCTTGATTTATGCACCGAGTAATGTTTATTTTTATAGGAAATGATAATAATAGGAGGAGATAAATGTCGGAGAGAATAAATCTGGCGCTGGGATTCCATATCCATCAGCCGGTGGGAAATTTCGAATCGGTGTTCGAATATGCCACTCGGGTAGCTTATAATCCTCTGATAAACGCACTAAATAAACATCCAAAAATACCGTTCGCAATACATATCAGTGGTCCAGTGTGGGAATATTTCGAGGATAAACATCCCGACATATTCGAATCCATAGCAGCGATGATTCAGCGAGGGCAATGTGAATTGATGAGCGGTGGATTCTACGAACCGATACTTTCCGTTATACCACCCCAGGATGCAAAAGGACAACTGGAAATGATGTCCGATTACATTTACGAAAAATTTGGCGTAATACCCACTGGAATCTGGCTGGCAGAGAGAATATGGGAACCTCATT
This sequence comes from bacterium, assembly GCA_003645115.1. Classification (GTDB taxonomy): domain Bacteria; phylum UBP14; class UBA6098; order B30-G16; family B30-G16; genus B30-G16. The sequence goes on from QNEG01000045.1 coordinate 3,032, forward strand.
TGCCCACAATATTGAAACAGGCGGATATAAAATATCTGGCAGTCGATGATTATCATCTGAAATCAGTAGGAATAGAAAATGAAGCTTTATTGGGATATTTTATCAGCGAGAATGTGGGGGATGAAATAAATATTTTCCCCATCAGTGAACTGCTTCGCTATACAATACCATTTGCCGAGGTTGATAAAACAATCGACTATCTTCGCTCCATAGCAGACCAATCTGGTAATAGGCTAATAGTATTCGCCGATGATGGTGAGAAATTCGGGCTGTGGCCCGGCACCGAAAACTGGGTCTGGAAACAAGGCTGGATGGAAAAATTCCTCTCCGCACTGGAAAATAACCAGAGCTGGATAAATATGATGACATTTTCTGAAGTGCAAAATATTCTCCCACCATTGAAAAGAATTTATATGCCTACCGGTTCGTATTTCGAGATGAGTGAATGGACACTGCCACCAAAACTTTCATACCAATTCCATAAGTTTGTCCAGCATCTCGAGGAAACCGATGAAATCGAAAAATTCAAGCCATTTGTCAAGGGCGGATTCTGGCGCAATTTCCTAACCAAATATCACGAATCGAACTGGATGCATAAACGAATGTTATGGATTTCCAGACAGATTCATTCACGCAAGCGGAGATTGAATACTCATTATAAAGATGCACTTACTGCACTTTATCGTGCACAGTGTAATTGCGCATATTGGCACGGTGTTTTCGGCGGATTGTATCTCCCACATCTGCGGGAGGGAATATGGAATAATATTTTGACCGCAGAAAAAATTATAGAAACTCACGCACCAACCAGAAAATATCTTTCCCAGGACATAGATAAGGATGGAAATGATGAAATACGTTTGAATAATAATGATGTCATTGTTTGGATTTCACCGACACGAGGTGGTTGTATCGAGGAGATTTCATTCTTGCCCACCAATACCAATCTGATAAATACACTCGCTCGATATGAAGAAGGCTATCATAAACTTATCTGGGAAGCTCAGCATTCTGAGGAACAGTCCGATGAGCATTCGTCGATACATAATCGAGTTATAGTCAAAGAAGCAGGATTGGAAAATAAATTGCAATACGATTGGTATCCTCGCAGGTTCGCTCAAGACCACTTTATGCTTTCTTTCACCGGTATCGAGGAATTCGCTCGACAAGAATACTATGAACTGGGCGATTTTGTAAATCAAAAATACGAATTCATCGATAAGCACATAGTAAAAAATGAGTTGGACATAACACTCCAAAGAAATGGCGGACTCTGGTTCGAGGGAAAAAAATTTCCAGTAGTGATCACCAAACAGATAAAACTCGCCGGTCCGGGAAATCATATATTCATCCACTATGAAATCGAAAATCGCAGTGATTGGCGCGATTTCTTATTCGGTGTAGAAACCAATTTCTCCTTGCTTTCTCGTGATGACCCAAAACGACATTTCGAATTCCCTCACGAATCGCTCAACAGGATACATCCCGGAGCCAGAAAAAGTTTCCTGGCTGTGGATGGATACGAATTGATAGACGAGGGCAGAAAATTGAGATTGAGTTGTCGATGCCAGTGCGATGGAGTATGGCTACTTCCAGTGGAAACGGTGTCCAATTCAGAATCTGGTTTCGAGCGAGTCTATCAACAGACCTGTGTAGTTCACCTGTTTAGATTTAATATCGGAGCCGGTGAAAAATTTAAGACCGAAATTATGTGGAAACTGGAACATCTATAATATATGGGACTTTTCGATACAGAAATTCGTGAAATGTCCGATGGACGCTCTTTCCTGCTTGCCGATAGAATGCGTCCTCGCACTATCGATGAGATAATCGGGCAGGACCATTTATTGGGCAAGAATAAACCACTTCGCACTATGATAGAGAGTGATGAAATTCCTTCGATGGTTCTGTGGGGTCCACCCGGCAGTGGGAAAACTACTCTGGCGAAAGTTATCGCCAATAAAACAGGTATGGATTTCCTGTCCTATTCTGCGGTGCTATCGGGAATCAAACAAATAAAAAAAGTAATCGCTCAAGCAGAAAGAAATCTTTACCTTTACGGAAAGCGCTCCATATTATTTATCGATGAAATCCATCGGTTCAATAAAGCACAACAGGACGCATTCCTCCCGTTTGTGGAAAAGGGCACAATAATATTGATAGGCGCCACCACCGAAAATCCCTCATTCGAACTGATATCGCCACTACTATCACGAGTGCAGGTATTTGTGTTGAATCCATTGGAACCGCAACATATCGAAAATATAATATTCAATGCAATCACCGATGAGGAACGAGGATTAGGAAGAAAAAAGGATTCCATTACCGAGGAAAGCGTGAAACTTATCTCCAATATTTGCTCCGGCGATGCTCGTTTCGCATTGAATTTAATAGAATTCGCCGATAAGCTAACCGGTGGGAATAATATCACTGTAGAAGTCATACAGGATATACTTCAACGCGAACGGATACTTTATGATAAGAGTGGTGAGGAACACTATAATATAATTTCCGCTTTGCATAAGTCGGTTCGAGATAGCGACCCCGATGCCGCACTATACTGGCTGGCAAGAATGCTGGAAGGCGGAGAAGATAGAAGATATATAGCTCGAAGGTTAATACGAATGGCAGTGGAGGATATTGGACTCGCCGACCCTAATGCGTTATTGATTGCTAACGCAGCTCGAGAGGCTTTCGATTTCATCGGTATCCCCGAGGGTGACCTCGCATTAGCTGAAGCTGTAGTATATCTCGCATACGCACCGAAAAGTAATTCCATATACACTGCACTGGCAAAAGCTGTCCAAGATGTAAAAAAACACGGTTCACTGCCGGTGCCACTTCATATCAGAAATGCTCCTACTACATTGATGAAAAAACTCGGATATGGCAAAGGATATAAATATTCTCACCAGTTCGACGAACATATAGTCGAGCAAGAGCATCTTCCAGAAAAAATTCGCGATAGCAAATACTACGAACCTACCGAGATGGGATTCGAAGCGAAAGTAAGGAAGCGTTTCGAGGAAATTCGTCAACAATTGGCAAAAAGAAAAAAAGATGAGAAATCACGGAATTAAAACAATTTACACACTATTTCTTTTGTTCACAATATTTGGTGTTTGCATCGGTCAGGAGGAATTGACCCCCTGGACTATTATCCAGGAACCAGTTCCGGGTGGACATTTCGGTTGGTCTATTGCCGCAGGCGACTTCAACGCCGATAGCCTGTTAGATATAGCTATCGGTGCGCCGTTCTCCGATGCTAATGGATATCGCAGTGGTGCGGTCTATGTGTATATAGCTCCCGATTTCTCCACGCCGGAGATTATTATTCCCGGTTTACATTCCGATGACCAATTGGGAATTTCGGTGGATAATGCCGGCGATTTCAATGGCGACGGTTACGATGACTTGATGGTAGGTGCAAATGTAGTGAACGATATCGGTGCTGGATATGTCTTTTTCGGCGGTCTCTATTTCGACTCCATTCCCGATATCGGTTTCGATGGTGAAAATTTCGTGGATAATTTCGGATATTCTTGCGCAGGTATCGGCGATATCGACCATGATGGTTTCGATGACATAATTTTCGGCGCACTCTATAATGACGCACTTGGAAGCCGAACTGGAAAAGCATATATCTATTTCGGCTCGGCAATACCAGATTCTATCGTGGATATCGAACTTATCGGTCTGGATATGAATGATGATTTCAGCGTTGCACTGGATGGTCGAATAGATTTCGACAACGATGGTGTTTTCGATATCGTAATTGGAGCGGTGCAGGCCGGTGACCCATTTACTAAATCCGGCCAGGCTTATGTATTTACCGGTGATAGAATTATTTCCGGTATAACCACTCCAGAATTCAAATTCAGCGGAGAATTCCCATTCAATTTTTTCGGCGGAACAGTAGCAGGACTCGGCGATATTAACGGCGATAGTTTCGACGATGTCATAGTGGGCGCATATAATTATGCTAATCCATCCGAACCCGCAGATACAGGTATCGGTCGAGCTTATGTATTTCTGGGAAAAGAATCCACTTCTTCACCATGGGAAACCCCAGATTTGATTATCACCGGCAGAATAAATAGAGATTATCTGGGCGGAACAGTCGGTGCAGTCGGCGATGTTAATGGCGATGGTTTCGATGATTTCGCTGTCTCCGCTGATTGGGACTCTATCAACGAGGATTTCTCCGGTATGGTGATGATTTTCACCGGAGGATATGAACTCGACACAGATATGGATTATTTCTGCCGACCGATGCCCCACGATAACGGCTTCGGATGGGATATCCAACCACTAAACGATATCACCGGCGATGGATACCCGGATTTCGCTATTTCCAATGGTGTATATCACGATACAGGTAAAGTATATATTTATGAGGGATTTTCCACTATTTCTCCGGTCAGTGCAGAATTGATACTGCCCTTTTCCGGCGCGATTACTTCCGATTCTCTCCAACCGGTAAAATTTGCAATCCACAGCGAGAGAATAATCGACCAGTCCAGTATCGAGATTGTGGTAAACGAGGATACTATCCTATATGGCGGTTCGGAAATATCTTATTCTGATGACACTATTATATATACTCCAGAAATTTCATTTTCTAATGGAGAAACGGTTCGAGTTTGTCTTGTGGATATCCGCACTACAGCGGGAGATTCACTGTCCGATATAGTTTGCACCGAGTTTTTGGTAGATTTGACCGCACCGGTGATAATTCTTTCCGTTCCCGATGATAATGCTATAGTAAATTATCGCCCGAAAATATGTGCCTGGTTGACTATCGATTCGGTCGGCGCTGCAATCGATGACCACCCGATAATATCGATAGACGGCGCATATTGTCCAGTGAATTCAGCAGACTATTATGATTTCACTATTTTCTGGACTGTGCCAGAGAGCACAGAATTTGCCGACCCCGGAATGCAATATCGAATATGTATATCCAATATCTGTGATATTCCCGATTATGGGGCGCCAAATTGTTCGGAAGAATTCTGTGTTCAGATGATGCTACGCAGACGGTGGATGACAAAATTTGTGGCGTGTATAGATGACAAGGATAGCACAATATTTTTTATCGGGCAGGAACCTGTTGCCACCGATTATTTCGACCCGGCAATCGATATTATTATGCCACCACCACCACCATCGCAAGCCGATGTTAGATTATCCTGCGAGGGACTATGGCTATATCGAGATATCCGTTCGGAAATCGCCGATACCGACCGGTGGATATGGACTATAAAAAATCTGGATACCCAAACAGCAACCATAAATTGGAACCCGAACAATTTCCCTGCTGGGATACTGCGATGGAACGATGATTTCGATATGGCAACAACTAATTCGGCAGAAATATCGTCTGGGGATAGCGCTAACATTATGCTCGATTATAAAATCCCTGAAATATTGCAAATAGGGATTCCATCGAGATGGTCGCTATCGGGATTGACGGGATACCCGGCATATAATAATATAAGCGATGTAGTCGAACTCGGCGCAATCGGTCCATTTGCCTATAGAAGAAGTTCATTTTACATTCCAGAAAAATGGCAACCAGGTAAGGGCTTTTTCATATTCGGAATGAATAATATCCTACTCCCAATATGGACTTATTCGGTTGTTCGGCAATGTGAAATAATCGAGGGGCAATGGAATTTATTGTCTCCGCCACAGGATAGTGTCAGCATCTTCAGCGAGCCTGAAGGAATACTTATTTTTTCGCCGTTCGGTTTCGATGGAACATCATATTTTCCCGCAGATATCCTGCGAAAAGGCAAGGGATACTGGTTCTTTTTCGCCGACAGCGGAAAAGTGATATTGGAGTGAAACCCAATAA
>QNEG01000046.1 GCA_003645115.1 bacterium
AAAAGGGATTCATTATCATCGTAGATATAGTAGTTAATCCCGAGATTACCGTTAGAGAGGCACATATTATCGCAGATAATTTGCATTCGAAATTGACCCAAATTCATCGAGTGGAGGATGCGATTATTCATATAGATTATACCACCGATGATTAATTACTTGACTAATTATGGATTGTATTTTATAATAGCACCAATTATGAACACTCTATGATATTTTCCGTTATCATTTTTCGCAATAAAACCCAAAATATCTTGCATAAATAAGATATTACAAATATGTTTTCAATAATGAAAAAGCGAACGAACATAATTATCTTCATATTATTCATCCTATTTTTTTCGGGATGTGTGTATTATAATACTTTCTTCCTCGCTCGGAAAAATTATAATCGAGCGGAAAAAATTCGCAAAAAAGAAGGGGGCGAAGTAATACCATCTAATGCAAAATCGATGTATGATAAAGCTATCGAGAAATCGGAGAAAGTGTTGGCATATTATTCGGAAAGCAAATATGTCGATGATGCGTTGTTCCTTCTGGGAATGTGCTATGTGAGATTGGAAGAATACACCAAAGCACTTCGCAAATTTAATGAATTACTGGTGAATTTTCCGCAGACAGAATTTGCCGAGGATGCACGATATTGGCGAAATGTGTGTCTTTACTATGGCGGACAAGAGGATATAGCGGTAGATTCTTTAAAAAATCTCGCTCGAGAAGACCCCAAGCGCGCAGAAAATGCTATGTTTATTATCGGAGAAATGGCATTCAAAAAAGAAAAATATATCGAGGCGAAAACCGCATTCTTAGAATTTCTGGAACAGTTCCCCAAAAGTTCTCTGGTGCCGAAAGTCCATCTTAGACTGGGGCAAATAGAATGGAATTTCTCCGAATATGAATCTGCAGCTAATCATTTCGAGATGGTAACCGAGGGAAATATTCCATTCGAAGATTATTGGACATCCAGAAAATTATTGATACAGTGTTATATAAAAATCGGCAGACTCGATGAAGCAGAAAATATTATCAATGCATTGCTTAAAGATGAATCTTATATGTCACACTGGGGCGAAATCGAATTGCTGATGGGCGATGTAGAATGTGCCAGAGGCAATACTGACAGGGCGATAGAAATATGGAATTCGTTGATAGAGCGCTATCCAAATAGTTCTGTCGCCGCTTGGGCATATTACAAATTGGGCAATATTTATTTCGAGATGGGAGATATCGAATTGGCTTTGGAAATGTTTAATTCTGCTGCGCAAACCGGCTCGGATGAGGAAGTCAAGAGATTGGCAAAGGAAAGAAGTTCGCAGATTTCCAGATTACTCGCATATAAAAAACAGATAGAAAATCCCGATTCAGCAGGAAAAGATGTAGTAGAAACAAAACTCGCTCTGGCAGAATTATATTTAACCGAACTCGGACAACCAGATTCCGCAATCAGCACTTATGAATCTATCCTGAATGAATATCCCGATGATTCTCTCGCTCCCAAGGCAGCATATTCATTAGGATGGGTTTGGGCATATTCCAAAGATGATTATGATACTGCCGATTCTATGTTTGCGGTTCTATTGGACAGATATCCTGAAAGCGATTTTGCAGTGGGTGGTGCCGATTATTTCAAAAGTCGTGGAGCATCTTTAGATTCACTGGCATCCAGAAATGTAATATACTATTTCGTGAAAGCAGAAGAATTCTGGCTAACTTATGAATGGACTGATTCTGCACTATTTTACTATAATTATGTAATCGATTCATTTCCGCATAGTAGTTGGGTTCCCAAGGCGATGTCTGCCAAAGCTGAAATACTGGCTAAAATGGGCAAAAATGAAATGGCAAAGCAAATATATGCCGATATCTCCGCACAATATCCCCAGACAAAATATGATTCTTTAGCACAAGTGCGACTGGGAGAAGCTGTTGTATCCCAAATAAATAAGAAAAAACCACCTCCTGTGGATACTACTCTTTATGCTCGCTCAGATACTGGGAACACCTCCAAAAACGATACAATTTATGGGACAATCGATAATCTTCCTCGTGCCCCATATCCCATAAGACCGATTCGGCTGAGATACCCCGAACAGGAATGGTCATCCAGACTGCAGGGCAGAGTGATAAGGATAAAGATAAAAATCAATGCATTCGGTAAAGTAGATGATGCAGAATTGCTGATGTCCTGCGGAAATACTGTAATAGACCAGGCAGCGCTTATCGCCGTTCGTAAGGCAGAATTCGACCCCGCTAAAATCGATATCTCTCAATTCGACAAATGGTTTCAGATAGACATTCCAGTGCGAAAGCCTGTTAGGGAATCCGAGTGGGAGTTGGATTATCAATGACCCTTGCCAAATTTCGATTCTCCCACAATTTGAATTCAATGATAGCGACATTTCACCAAATTGGGCTTGAAATAATTCTAAAAAGTAATATTTTGTTATAATCAATAACTGGAGAGTGAAATGAAAAATGCATTAATTATTATCACTTTAAGTTTACATTTTTTTCTGGGCTTAGCAATAGCTGACCATTATGACTCACTGAGAGTGCAAAGAGAATTTTCCATCATTTTTGAGGATTATGCCGAATTATCCACTCCCATAAAATGCGGGACACCTATTATTCTGGATATAATGCGCAATAAGAAATATCTGACCGCCGAGCAAAGAGAATTATTCGACTCTCGGTTGGATGACCGTCCTCGACGAGATTCATATTATTATACTCCAGAGGGGCATTTCAAGATACATTATAACTCCACCGATGTGGATACCAATTATGTCCGCAGATGCGGAGAATTTTTCGAACGCTCCTGGTCGGTGGAAATCGATTCACTGGGCTTTTTAGAACCAGTCCCCGATGATACATTGGGCGGCGATTCCAGATTCGATGTGTATATTACCGATTTTTATTGGGCAATATATGGCTGGACTGTCCCGGATGATATGGAGGGACCAGCTCCCTGGCACGATGTCTCCGCATATATCGAGGTGAACAGTTCTTATGAGGGATTCCCTGAAAACGATGACCCCGAGGGTTCTGACTGGGGCGCATTCAAGGTCACCTGCGCTCACGAATTCTTCCACGCAATACAGATGGCTTACGACCCCGATGAACAAGTATGGTTGCTCGAAATAGCATCGGTTTGGATGGAGGATATCGTATTCGATTATGTGAACGATTATTATAATTATATGGAGGATTTTTTCGACCAACCATGGATTTCCATTATGCAAAACGATGGTTCCCACGAATACGGTTCGGCTCACTGGTTTCATTATTTAGAACAAAATTACAGTGCGGGAATTATCAATGGAATACTCGACCAGATAATCTATTCTGATGGAATGAACGCAATCTCGCTAGCACTAGATTCCGCTGGACTTTCAATCTATGATGAATTTTCACAGTTCGTAGGCTGGAATTATCTTACCGGCTCACGAGCAGATAGTTTTCATTATACCGAGGCGCATAGATATCCTGAAATACATATCGAGACTACAGTCTCCGGTCTTCCATTCACTTTCGCTCCCGATTATGCTCATACTCCCCGTTCATTTGGCAGCAATTACATAGAAATGGATAGTGGACTCGCAGAAAACATCCGTGTTAGTATCACTGGCGATGCTCCATTGTGGAAAATTGCCGTAATATTTCCACAGGATAGTTCCTATGTCTCTTTCCCCGATAGTGATGGAATTGTTTCCATAGGAAATTCGGTTTGCGCAATCGCAATTTTACCTATGGGAACATACTCCAGTTCCACAAGATACAGTTATAACATCTATATCGAAGATATAATACTGGAATTATCTGCGGATGCTGGCGAAGACCGATATTTATGCTATGGCGAGGAAATAGAAATCGGCGGTTCGCCATCGGCGATAGGTGGGACTTCACCATTTACATATTCCTGGACACCATCTTATGGATTGGACGATTCTACTTCAGCAAATCCTACCGTTTCTCCAGAAACCACCACTAACTATACATTGACCATAATCGATGCAGTGGGTGACACCGCTATCGATTCTATCACTGTATTCGTGGATGCGCCATTCTCGGTGGATTTTATGGCGGATACTGTTTTCTATTTAGTGGAAGATACTGTCGATGTCTATGTCGATATAACATCTACCGGAACTCCACCATATACATACCAATGGTCACCGGAGGAATTATTCGATGAACCAACCGATTCTGTGCAAACATTTCTCCTAGATTCTACGGTTACCGTGATGGTCGAGGTTACCGACTCTTTTGGATGTGTGGCAAGAGATACTATGACTATAGTGCTATGGAATAAGATATCCGAAATGGGAATTCCCAAAGATATGATATTGCGAGCATATCCAAATCCGTTTAATTCTGCTATTTATATCGAGACCAGAAATGGTGGTATGCTCACTATTTGCGATATCGGTGGAAATATAATCCATTCCCAGTCAGTAGAATCCGGGATATTTAAGTGGACTCCGCATAATATTCCAGCCGGAATATATATCGTAGATTTATCCGGCAACTCAGTAAAAATACTGTATTTACCATAGTATAATGATGTATTTAAACTCAAATGATAATGGGAATTCCCATTACCATAGTGGAAGATTTTTCTGGATGTTAAAGGAAATATGGAAAATATTAACCATTGCATTTATTATCAGGCTTGCGATAGCATTATTTATTCCCACCGTTCCCATATCGGATTGCGGTTGGTATAATAAAACTGCGATTTCCATCGCTCGAACCGGAACTTTCTCCATACACAATGAACCCACTGCATACAGGACTCCCGGATATCCAGCTGTGCTGGGAATAATATATTATATTTGGGGAGAAAAAGCGATATTTGGGTATATACTTAATGCTATTCTGGGAACACTCGCCATATTGTTGCTCGCTCTGATTTTGCAAAAATATACATCTGGGTGGAAAACTGTAATCTGGGCGTTCGCATTGTTCCCAGAACACATCTTATATACAAATACTCTGGCGACTGAAATTCTATTCCAGATGTTGATATTGCTGTGGTTATTTTTGATTATTAAACGAAAAAATATATTCTCTGCTATGGTAGCTGGAATTATGATTTATGTTCGTTCGGTGGCATTGTTTTTGCCATTGCTGCCCATTTTCTGGGATAGAAAACATTGGAAACGATACTTTGCGATGTGGATTATCGCTATGGGATTAGTGGCACCGTGGGTTATCAGGAATAATATAGTAATGAATTCGCCGACAATTTCCACAAATTTCTGGGTGAATTTATGGATTGGCAATAGTTCGGAGTCTTATGGTGGATATTTCGACCCGCAACATCCAGATTTTTCCACTGAAATAGAACAGGAAAAATGGTTCAGACAAAAATTGCTATCGGATATAATGAAAAATCCATTTCGACCACTATTGTTGCTTCCGCTCAAGTTCACATATTTTACATTTCCATCCATAACTCCAGCAGTCTGGGGACTGGCAGGAGTGGCTGGTAAAAATACTATCAGATTCGTTCAAGTTATACTTACTATTATCAATTCTTTATTGATTATTTTAGTTATCCTTATACTTTTCAGAAAAAAACTTCCCATTCCATTTATGGTGATAATGATATATTTCCTCGGCATATCATTGATTTTTTTCGGTGCGGATAGATATAGATTCCCCATTTTGCCAATATTACTTTTCATAGTGTTTTCGTCGATTAAATCTGATGAACCAAAAGAATAACTTTGTGAATATTTTATTTTGGTAACATTTAATTTGACTTTTATGGGAATGATAATTATATTCAGCGGTGGTGAACAAAATGAAAAAAATATCAATCATACTGAGCATAACAATATTTTCTATTGCATTCGCCGAAAGCAGTTATGAACTCGACTGGCTTCCTTTTGGTAAGGCAAGAGAGTTATCCAAAAAAACAGATAAACCGCTGGTAGTGTATATCGAACGCAATGGCTGTGGATGGTGCAGGAAATTCTGGAATAATACACTGACCGACGATGAAATCGAAAAGCAATTGGATAGCTTCTTTGTGGTAACAAAAATCAATTTATCATCGATGAACAAAGTGGAAGTGGATGGTGAGACCTATACAGAGCGACAATTGGGTTCTATGTTTGCGGTGCGTGGTGTCCCCGCTACTATTTTCGTGACTCCACAGGATACCGTGTTAGCGAAACTCCCCGGTTATATGCCACCAGAACAATTCAAAGTGGTAATTAAATATTTCGGTGAGGGCTGGTATGAAAATATGTCATATCAAGAATTTATGGAGAGCGAGAAAAAGCTGAAACAAAAAGATTGACATCACCTATCTATCCTTCAATCATTTATCTTATCCCGATTAAAATTTTGCTATGCTGGTGTGGAAATTTGTATAACCATAAAAAAAGCGAAAAATTTTGGCGAAAGCTGAATATATAAAATAATAGTCTAACTCGTAATTCTGCGGTATGTTTTGTATCTGTATCGGCTTTTTTCTCACCGCGATATATAATAGAAAATTCGGTCTTTGCGCCAGCTCGATAAGAAATAGTAGCATCCCAGCGATAATTTTCGCCCACATACCATCCCTGCGACAATTCATACGGCAATACAGCTTCATCAGAATTAAGTTCCACTCGCTCGCCAGTGCTTTTCAGTGTAAACTTATCCACCACCATAATCTGATTCAGACACAATGACCATTGTTCTGCATCCGTTTCAGGTGTGGTTCCCCTGTCCTTTATCGAGGCTAATTCGCTTTCCAATGTCAATCGCAATGATTTAAATATTTTTCTTGATAGTGAGAATTTTGCAAAATACTTCTGTGCATCCACCCAGCGAGCTAATGAGGGTCTATAGCTTTGAGTCATTTCAATTCCGCCATCGGCACTGGTGGTGATTTCCCATAATACTTTCCCGGAAATGTTTATCGAATGCTCATTATTCATAGAAAGTTCTGCTCCCGAACTGTAAATTCGATATGCAGTTTTCCTATACGAACTCGACCAGAGAATACCAATGGGTGATTTTCTGAGCAATCCGATTTTAGTGGAGGCAGAAAAAGTGCCCGAAGTCAACGAATCATCGAGGAACATTCGCGCAGGAGAAAGATAATATGACTTTATTTCATCGCGTTTATTTTCCGAATGAAATGACATATCCGCCGATATGGATGCACCCAGTGGAATAAAATCCATCGGAAATGAAGCAGAAAATGAGCCATCCGCTCGTAATACAGGCTGAAATTCTCCAGTGGGATTATACTCCAGGATATAGTCGCCATCGGAATCATAGACATATTCTTCGAGTTCGCTATCCCATCGATAGTAGCCCTCGCCAGAACCGACATAAGTATATACTTTTTCTAATATTTCACTTCGGCTTCGTGAAAGCTGATAATTGCCCGCCAGATTTATATTAGCAATTTTCCTCGACGCCCAAGCTGAAATCAAATCGCTGCCAATATCCTCACCAGCATCGGGAGAAAGTGCAAAAAATAATCTTCGCGTATAAATAAGTTTCCCCCACTGAGTGGAAATACTTCCGCCAAATTCTATTGTTCTGGAATAATCGCCCCAATTATTTTCATCACGAATTTGATATCCGAACAAATTGCCCGATGCCCCTACATTTAGTTTTCCAAAATCCACTGTGATATTTTCTCCGATTTTTGCATACAAAGTGTCGGTTAGTGTATCGTTATTGTAATAATCCAATTTTAGAATGGTTTGAATTGTTTTTATTTTCTCGCCGGATATGGTAATATAAAATTGGTCGGTTAGACGAGAACTTATCCTGTCTCCAGCATAATTTGATAACAATGATGAATTGATTTTATGGGTGGAATATTTTGCGGACAGATTTATTCTATCAGAAATATTGTCACCCCATTTTCGTTTTCCTGCCCAGCTGAAAATTTCGATATTATTATGTCGAATATGCAATCCGCCCTGTGCCGATTTATCGGTGTGATTTTCTCCATCTGGAGTGGACATATTCCAGTCTCTGTCGAAATCGGCGGGATTTATTCTTCCCAAAGGCTCGAATTTTCCAGATTGATATTTTCCCATAGAAAACAGGCTTAACCATTCCAGCACAGCGAGAGTTCCCGCTACCGTGTATGCATCGCCGAAATTATCTCCATCCTGAATCGATGAAAATGCATTCTTGTCGAAATCGCTGAAAGCATATTCTGTCCCGATAGTGAGTCGCTCTAATTTTATGTCCGCGGTGGTAGTGATTACAGTCCGAGATTGTGGTGCGGAAAGCGAATCCGGAACCTCATCGCCTGCCTGATTGAGCACCTGACGCACCGAATCTGAAATCTCCACTAACGGATTGTTTTTATCATCGTTTTGGACTACTGCTGCCACACCTAATTTTACCTGCCTGGAATTGTTTTCTGTTGTTTCGAAATTCACTCCAGCCCCAAAAAGGTTTCGTGCATAGTCTTGAGAGACGAACTGGAAATCCACCAATACTCTATCGCTGGAACCCACTGGACTGTAATTGGTGAATGTCAACTGAGCGAGATTGTAATCGATTATGTAATCGTTATTTTCTCCTCGCTTTAACAATTCGCCATTAAGCCAAACTTTTTCCGAGCCAGCCAGGACCACTATATCGCGCTGTCCATCGGTGCCCCATAGCGGATATGGTCCCTGGTTGCCCTCCTCGGCGGTGAATTCGATGGAATTAAATATTCCTCGCATAAGCGAACCGAATGCCTCGGTCTCGAAACCGCCGAATTGTGCCGATGCTGAAATTCCCTGTATCCTGCGAGAAAGATTTAAGAAATTTCCACCAGAAAA
>QNEG01000047.1 GCA_003645115.1 bacterium
CTCTATATCGGTAACCAGCGAGGACATTGGACCACCTATCCAGTGAGATACATAACCACCCTCGCTGCTGTTGAAATGCATTACACCGAATCTAACCCTGTCATAAATTTCCTGGACAAAACCGTGAGGCTCTTCAGGACCGACTATTTTTTTCGGTGCCTTCCACTGATAATTATAGGAACTACCAGTATTACATCCGGAGCGTTTGTATGCGTATAAATATTGGTCGTAATGGTTAACAAATCTCCATCTGCAACCATCATCACACCAATAGTATTTGTAATAGTTTCTATCCTGTGCGGGGTCTTCCCATATTAGTGTCTTTCTGCCGGAGAACTGTCTGGATGCACATTTTCCACCCACCAATACCTGTCTTGCAATATCTATTCTTCTCGACATCATCCAGTTAAGGAAATTACCGGAGAATCTCTGATTTGCCGGGTCGGCTGTCCCGTTCCAGGTAGTAGTTACCTCGAAACGATTTTCACCCAAATAGTAATGACTATCCGGATCGGCATAGCCGTAATATCTCATATCTGGTATATAACTGCCATAATCGTATTGAGTGGGGTTAGAAGAATTCTGGTCGATATATGCGGGGTAATTCATCGAACCGGAGTTATCCATAATAATCAGCACATTGGGTGGGACAGTTTCGGATAAAAACGGCGGGACTGCACAGGGCATTTCCACATCGGCACCTGGTCCCGGTGGTTCCTCAGAATGACAGGCACTATTATACCAACTACATCCATACGCAATACAATCAGATTCATTGTTAATCGCCTCGCAGCTGGGCGCTTCCGAGTGGCAAGCGCCATTCCACCAGTAGCAACCAAATGAATTGCAACTCCCCTCGTTGATTAATTCCTCACAGCTTGCAGCATCAGAATGGCAAGCATCGTTATACCAGTAGCAAGGATTAGCTTCGCAGGCAGTTTGCGTGGTGTAATTTTCGCATTTTAATGGTTCGTCGTGGCAACTTCCACTCCACCAATAACATCCATATCGTTCACAATCATCTTGATTATCTGGTTGAGAGCAACTGGGCGGGTATGTATGGCAACTGTTATTCCACCAGTAGCAACCATTTCGCTCGCACTGATTCTGGTTGTTATACCAAAAACACCATCGCCATCGCTGGGCAAGAACAATTGTAGGCGCGAGGATAACAAGCAATAATAAAACCAATGCGGTAATAGTCAGGATATTTCCCAGCCATCCATTTCCAACTTCTCTTAATCTTTTCATATTATCCTCCTATGTTAAAATAATTGTCGTCCACATCGAAATTTTTGCCGTTCACTCAAAAAAATTAAATTTTCTAACGAAGTCAACGCTTTTTCTAACGAAGACAACGCTTTTTTACTACGATGGCAACCTAATTGTTCTCGCTTTATTTCAATCGCTCTGAACAATCCCGACCAGTCGGGATTGCCCTATAGCAAATGTGCGCCTTGCCCTATAGCAAGGGGCATCAGCCCCTTGTTCACTACTATATACGCAAGGAAAATGTTTTCGCAAGGAAATGAACCCCCTAAACTGCTCCGTTGCACTACCGACCCCCTAATTCACTCCGCTTACGCTCCGTGAATTTTGTCCCCCTTATTAAGGGGGACAGATGCCGACACTTCGGCATCAGGGGGTTCCCTTTTCCCATCCCGACTGGTCGGGATGGGTTGCATCGTTTCGACCTCAAACGAGCGGTTGAAATCGCTCGCTGTCCCGCCTGGGCGGGATTCAAACCGTTTTAAGACGGTTTCATTTGTCCCAGCGATGCATTTCAATGCGTCGTGCTCCATATCTCAAAGAACTCAAAAATTACCTATTTTGCAGGAGTAATGGTTTCGATCTTATCTTACACTTATTCCCACAATTTTTCTGTATGTAGTTTCGATAACAGCTTGTTCCTGGGCAGTGCCTTTAGCTTCAGATTCTATTCTGTAATATATTGCTGTTCCCCCGGATGAAATACCTGTTCCCACGCCTTCATATCCTGTTCCTCCGAATACTATATTAGCTCCACTGACCGTTCCTGTAAATATTTGTTCGATAATCAATTGAACAGTTCTCCCATCGACATTAATTGGACTAGTGCTGGGTGTAGTCCCTGCTTTTGCTGCATCCTCGATATTTAGCATAGCAACTTCCACACCCGATTCTGAAGCCTCGAAAATGGATAAGTATCTTCGCGAACTACCGGAAACTCCCGAACCTCGAACCAATAGCTTGAGCACCATTCCAGCGATTATCATCATAAACAATAATATCATAATAACAGTGACCATCGCAATTCCAGAGCGGGTTTTTATATATGTCGATTTTATCGTTCTCATAGTTTATAAATTTCTCGGCTTGATTGTATTTTCCCATACGCTATATCTGAAATTCCTGCCCAGATTTTCCACATCTATAGTTTGATTTCCTACTATTATTGTGTCTTGAGGGTATATATAATTTTCCTCTTCTCTGGTGGCAGTGACAATAGATAATCGAATTAGTTTAATATTATCCAGCAGTGATGGATTAGCGGTAACTGCAGATAAGTCGTTGTGCATTTCTCCGGCATCGATTTGACGATTTCCATTGCTGTCAATCCAAAAGGTAATCTGGAAATTGGCTACATCTGTCATAAACAATGATGTATCTCTCATAAGATTTCCATTACTAATGCTGTAATTAACGGACACCGGACCACCACTGGGACCGACCACGAATACAAAATTGATAGCAGATTGAATTATATTGTCGAGTGTTAGTATGGTTGCGGGTTGCCCGGATGGTCCAATTGCGGCGGTAGTATCGGTTACGGTATAAACAGAAAATCCCACTTGACCCTTAGTAGGGGAGAGTATGGCGATATTATCATTTATGACGATATCCTGTTCTGCATCATTCCATCTTCGAACAATGATTTGGTTGGTTCCCTCGACAGGTGATAGCATATACGACCACCTTCCAGGATTACCACTGCTCCCGAATGCCACCGATTGAAGTGTTAGGACATCGGAGCCATTCTCACCAGTATTATCCGAACTGGATATAGGTATCACATTGGTTGGAATACCGTATCCTGTCATAAATAGGTCCCATTTCAAGAAATGGACTCCCAGTTGAGTATCCGCTTGAGAAAGAGCTTGTCTTTCATAAGCCAATGAGCGAGCGAAAAATGTGGAGAATACATAGAATGTAGTGGTCATCAGCAGACCAATCAGTATCATAGCCACTAAAATCTCGGATAATGTAATTCCCTCACGATTATGTTCTTTTATATTATTCATCTGCTCACCGCTGCTTTATATGTTAAAAAATCCAATCGATGTGTAAAATCATCCACGGTGCTTTGCCAAGACACGATGATATTCACACTCTTTATTCCCGGTGATGGCAAATTGGTAGCAATATTCCAGGATACCACATAATCCTGTCCTTCGAAATCGACAGTATCCGAAAAATCTGGATTGATGATATCATCGAGATCGGTAGTGTCGCCATCGTCCATAAGTATAGCATTTTCATAATCTATTGCCCTGAAATTTTCTGCATATTGTTCGGCAATCAACCTTGCCTGTGCGATATTTTTATTATGGATATTACTTTGGAGCATAAATACAGTAATGGGAACGATAGCCAGAATCCCCACTGCCAATATAGTAAATGCTACCATTACCTCCAACATAGAGAAGGCATCTCGAGATTTTATTTTATTGCCAATTGCCATTAGCATATCTCATCACCCTCGCTGTTCCTGTTCTTGTAACTAATACAGCTCTGGTTTCATTACCATCAGAAAAATAGACTGTTCCCGTATTAGGGACACCTATCCTGGGCATAATAGTTAGTTCATTTCCGGGGAATGATACTCCATCGCTGGGAATCGAACCGCCCTGTGGTCCAGTAGCCGATAGCGGAATATCATCGCCCACACCGAATCTTATCGAGCGATGTAGAGTATCCCGTCGAAAATGAGTAAAATATCCGGTGCTATCCTCACAGACTATCCACCATAATTGTGGCGTAGAATCCGGAAAACAGCGGATTATATGTGGTCGATTCTTCTCATAGGTTAACTGCCGAGCTAATGCTACATCCTGCTTGAATGTAACCGCAGTATCGGTAACCAATAAGTGAGTTCCCATTCGACTCAATATAAACAAACTTCCGGCAGTAAGTATTCCAATGATAATCGTAACCACGAGAACTTCCAATATGGTCAGTCCGGATTTCACCTGATATTTTATATGTTTTTTTTTCATACTTCCCATATATATTAATAATGAAAAATTTCCATATTTCAAGGGCAAAAATATAAAGTATGTCAATTATTTTGCGATAAATATTTTGCCCATTTGAGATTTATTGCCTGTCTGTATGAAGTAAATATACACACCCGGCGACACACTTGTATTATTTTCATTGCGACAATCCCATTGAATTTCCAGATAATCGGGCAAGGATATATGTTCCCCATACTTCCATATTCGAGTCCCATCGGCAGTGAAAATACGAACATTTATATCGGTGGGGGTAATAATATCTATTGGAAATTTAACATACTCTCCTGTAGTTGGATTAGGAAATGGATGCCCAATCGTATTTTCCATAGTGAGTGGAATGGCTAAACTATCGGATGATTGAATATTTATAGTAATATCGGTGGGATAAGGAGCCGAATATATCAATGGAGAAAATACTATCGCTCTATATTGCCATCTGCCAGCCACTCCAGTGAATATATCGGGTGGAGCAATTTCGAATTCGCCCATCGGAGAAGATTCTGATATCTCGATTGTAATCACTCCCAGTCCAAATGAAACAAATTCTGAAGATGAAGAAATTCGAGCTAACACTCCATTTTCATCATCGCTGTATGGTAGCAAATAGAATTTCGTTGCCAGTGGTTTCAGCATGCATTCATCATAATAATCTGATTCCAGAGTTGTTATGGTATCGGATAGTGGTAATGGATACTCGGCGCCTTCTGCGAAGAATTCCGGTTGCCAATGCTGACCGGTGCGCATTCGCCAATAAGTAAAAGTTTCATATACCTCGTTCAGCGAAGTGCCCATTTCATCGAGGACAATATCGGTGGCATTCAGTGGGATTTCATATTCGCATACCTCCCAGATTCGTTTTATTATTTGCCCTGAAAAACGGGCTCCCGATGTAGAGAAAAATTCCTCCAGAAATATGGGGAACATAACCGCTCCATACTCGAGCACTGTCCCAGCCTCGATTACGAATAGTGGATTTTCGGGATATTCCTGAAATTCTTTCAAATACAGATAATAATCGTTCACTTGGTCGAAACAAAACTCCTCGTTGAAAACAGCGGTAGCTTCCATCCACCATATAAAATTAGAATAATTGGTCGAATTTGGGAATCGATATGCGAATTGCACGGTATGAAAGAATTCGTGAGCGCAGGTGACTTTGAGTGGAGCATAAGGGTCATCGGGATAATTCTCCAATCTGGTCATATCGGATTGGATTTTTATATATGCGGTAGCTTTGGTGGAAATCGAATCCGATGCGGAATCTCGTGG
Source organism: bacterium (assembly GCA_003645115.1). Lineage (GTDB taxonomy): Bacteria > UBP14 > UBA6098 > B30-G16 > B30-G16 > B30-G16. The sequence goes on from QNEG01000047.1 coordinate 5,547, forward strand.
TTCTGTCATACCGTATAGACCGGGACCCATATATATGAAATATACATCGACTTTTTCATCTCCGCCGTAATCTGCAGTGTCGGGCAACCATAATGTATCGGGTAATGGCTCACGATAACCCAACGAATCGATTAAGATATACCAACTATATTCCAGATATTCCCCTGCTCGCTCTATATAATCTGGTATGCCATTGGAATCGGTGTCTTCAGGATAAATTTTGTCCACTCCAGTGGTATCATACCATAACTTAAAATGAGAGGTGGAAAGTGAAAATGGCAATTCCGGCGATGTGATAGATTTTCCTCTGCGAATGAAATTTTGTATTGCCTGACCGGTTCCACATTTTCCTGCATTAGTCGCAAATACAACAGTAGTAAGTGAAAATAGGAGTATGGATAATACTGTTTTATGGTGTTTCCTCAATTTCAACCTCATAGAAAGTAACCTGGTTTCTTCCTCTGGCTTTGGAAATATATAATGCGGTGTCGGCTCTTCGAAGTAATTCCTCGGCATCATCGACATCGTCGGAAAGGATTGCTACACCGATACTAACAGTAATATGCTCCACTCGATTTCCCACCATATCTGGAAAAGGAGTTCTGGCAATTCTTCGGCAAAGTCGTTCGGCAGTATCCATACCCTCATCTTTATCACAATCGGAGAGAACCAGCACAAATTCGTCTCCGCCATATCGTGCAGCGAAATCATCACTTCGCAAGAAACCTCGAACGATTTCAGCCATCTCCGAAAGCAATCTATCGCCAGCTTGGTGACCATAAGTGTCATTATATAGTTTGAAATTATCCAAATCCATTGTCAGCAGAGTTAGGGTTTTGTTCTCTGAAATATGTTGATGTATTACTTTCGGTAAATTCTCAGTAAAATAACGATAATTTCTCAATTGTGTTAATTCATCGGTTATAGCGAGTTTTTCCAGTTGCCTGTTCTTTTTTGCTAATTCATCGGCGGTGTGTTTCAATTGCTCCTCGAGCACACGGAAGCTGGTGATATCCTCCACTATGGTGAGTATTCTATTCACCTGTGAATTTTCCTCGATTATGGGAATAATTTTAGTTCGAGTTATTACTTTCCTATCCTCATTTATGAGATAAGTTTCCTCGGTTTCTATGCTGGTTTTTGTTTTTATGACTTCGAAATATGCTTGCTCACGATGCAGATTTTTAAGAAACGGAACTACATCCAAAAGATTTTTTCCCACCGATTGAGTGGATACTCCATATATTCTGTAAAACATCGGCGACGCCGACAAAATGTTGAGTTCCGAATCCACCAGAAATACTGCCTTGTCTATCGTATTCAATATATCCTTATGAATTCTATTGCTGGTGTAAAGGTCATCAAGTATCTCTTTAATATATAATATTTGTGATATGGATAATCTGAATGTTTCCAATAATTCGACATCTATTTTTTTCTGGGTAGATGTGGGAAATATCACACATCCAAACAATTTCTCTCGCAGTTTGAGTGGGATTAGAGTAATATGAGAGAATGATTTCAATGAACGCAATATATGTATCACCGCAGAGAGATATGGGCTATTTTCCAGAGATTGGATAGGTATTGTAATATGTCTGGAAAGCTGGGTGATATTTATATCGCCAATTATCGGTTTAAGTTCTATTTGAGCAGGATCGATTCCCTCCGCTCGCAATTCATCCAATATCTGAAAATCCTCGATAATATAATGTCCGGGAATAAAAGAATTAGTATCCGATTGAAATTTCCACGAGAACACCACAGGAATTTCTGTTATCTGGGATATACTTTGAGTTATTTTTTCCAGTGGATTTCTGGATAATTCGGGATATATCAAACTTTGTGCAAATCTATAGATTTTATCCAGTTTCTCTCGATGACTATTCTGAATTTTCAACATATTGTATTGATGCTCTAATTTATGTTTTTTCTCTATCTGGAATACTATCAAAATGACTGCGATTAATGCGAACAACAATGAACATATAGCTACCGCAAATATTTTTCGTTTCAATGGCCGCAATGGTGATAATGCGATGGATTTTGGAGAATCTAATCCCAGTGTCCAGCGTTGGGCACCCAGTATAATCGAGCTATGACACAACATTCTCGGAGTGCCATTTTTGTCTTTATATAATATGAAATTATCCTTGGTGGGCGGGAAATTTTCCAGAAAATTTTCCACCTCTACATTATCGACATCATAAATAGAATCGATAGATGTCCCCGTTGCCAATTTGGAATGCACCAATACTTTTCCATCCCCATCGACCAGCCATACTGTTTGTCCAGTCCTGGAAAATAGCGGAGAAAAGAATCTGGTTATTAGACTATCGAATGAAATCAAAGTTGCCACTGTGCCATTGAAAACAGAGTCCTGGATGAATATAGGTTTATGATATATAATTGCATCGAATCTCTGAACGGTTTTAATAGGTCCACTTAATATGGATTTGTGGGTTTGCAATATTTTTTTTATGTGTGGTTGATAGGATATATCAGCACCTTCGAATTCCGTGTAAGGCACGGTGACTGCGATTTTTCCTGCTGAATCCATTCTGGTGATAGATGCTAAAATCGATGAACGAGTGTTATAAACCGACCAGAAATGTCCAGCTATGGCATCTTTATCGTTCATCGATATAACAGCTGGTATATTAGACAAATAATGAGCATCGCCACATATACTTTTCAGGATAATATCCAGTCCGGTCAATGTCTCGTGTGCGATAAGCAATTGTTTTTGAGCGAAATCGTTTATAGCGGTGTTTTCGGCATCTGTCCACACCGTTTGTGCAACCAGAATTATCAGCACAGCCAATATACAGTAAAATATTATTGCTTCAGTTATTATTGATTTTCTCAATTTGAAATCCTCCCGATAATTTATTAAAATAGATAATAACTCTAACACAAGTATTTTTTTGTAAAATAATTTTTGACCCCAAGGAACTGTATAATTGTTATTCAAAAACTCGGGCACCATTACAATTATATTATTATATGTGATGCAGTAGGTTATATTAATTACTTAATAATTAACATTATAATAATCTGAATATCTATATACTGTTCATATTATTCAGAAATTATATTATTTTCCCAATAAAAGTATTGCATTCGAATGTGTATATATGTATATTTTTATCGATGAACAAAAACTGCTGAATCGC
>QNEG01000048.1 GCA_003645115.1 bacterium
CTCTGTTTTTTAATTCTTCAGAATTTGGCACCATATAGCGATTGTATAGCCTTCTGACCAGAATAGCCACTAATGGATGAGCGATTTCTGCTGGGCAGCGAGAAATGCAAAGTCCGCACATAACACAATCGAATGACAGGTCGGCGGCTTTTGGCAAATTCCCGTGAATGGTCTCTTGAATTATATCCATCACTTCCAGATCCTGTGGGCATACTTTTGTGCAGGTATTACAGGCGACACAGCGAGCAACCTCGGGATACAATGCCATCACAGCCTCGGCAGTGGGTTCCATTTCCTCGATATTATAAGTCTTTTTGACAAATGGATAAAAAGGCAATTCTGTGACATACATTTCTGGTTCCACAACAGTCTGGCAGGCGAGACCGATTTTTAGCTTGTAGGAATCTGGAGTTCTGTAAACAGTTCCGCAGGCACCGCAAAATCCTCCTCGACAACCGGCTCCTCTTTTTATTTGATATCCCGCATACTCGATTGCTTTCATTATGGTAAGAGTTTTGGGAACGATGTATCTTTTACCCATAATATAAATCGGTATCATTCCCTCGGGCAGTTCGGGATTTATTCCAGTTCCCTTAGATTTCACTGCGCCAGAATTTTGCTCATTCGCCATTTTATAACCTCCATAAGCTTCTTAATTTCGTAAATTGTGTAAAAATAAAAAAATGTCTCTAAAAGTCAATGAATTAACAAAAAAAATTCTGTTTTTGGATTATTATTCCGCAAATATCCAAATTCAAAGAATATCACAAGCATCGATTGGACTCGATTTATAAATTATATTTCCAAATAATATAATTCTTGTTTCTATCTGTATGAATTTTCATTATATTAGTATAGAAGTTTTTTATTAAATTCAACAAAATATAAATCGACCACGATGAAAAAATATTTAATTACAATCTTATTTTTTATCGTTGTTGGTCATTTACTCGCAGAACCGATAGAATACATAGAATCTACTATGGCAGATTTTTCCGGTGGCGACACTGTCCTAATAGAATATCTTACTCCCGACCCGGATGGGGTGGATGATTGCGCAATTGCATTGACCTCCGATGATACTATTCGAGTGCTTCAGGTATATCCCGATGGACATTGCACCAATTGTATTGCCGATGCGGTTAGTTCGTATATGCATCTGGGAAATCCATCATTGAATATAAAAATTGAGGTGATACCGTTATCGCAATTTAATGGAATATCGTCTCCCAGCGACTTGAGGACAGTCTATGACCCCGAATCCGGTGCATCCGTAGGGACTCGATGTATGAATGATTATCATATAGTCATATTCGGGATTGCAAATGGTTTCGGTGGAAGAGGTAATGACCTATCGGAAAGTGCACGAGGTGCGGTAGTCGCTTATGCTCGACAGGGCGGTGGAATAATGCTTACTCACGATACAATCGCCAAACGACGAGGATGGTCACTGTCGGAACCCTGGTGTTTAGACCTCGATTACGAGCATCCCAGATTCAATAGCCTTACTCCCGTTACCGGATTGAATGCCGATTGGGTTCCCTGCGCAGAACCGACCAATATCTATAATTCCGTTACTCGTCATCCGGGAGCAGACCCCACAGAAAATATACTTCATTATCCATTTCATCTGCCTGAGGAATTCGAGGTGACAGATTGCCACGCATTCGGGGAAAATTTTGCCGATGGTCGAATATGGTATCGTGGTCCGGATGGACAAATATATATGCACAGTTTCCACGACCCAGAATACGATTTATTCGCATCTTATTTCTCCACAGGTCATCAGGAGGAGTTTGATGGCGATGATTTCAGACCATTAGAATGGGAAACAAAAGGAATGATAAATGCGATGTTTTATGCATTTTACGGCGGTCGTGGAAATGGAGTTTACACTTCGGAAACTATCGATTTCGATTGCCCGATATATCTGGATTCTGTCGCACTCGGACTAACATTGCCGGGTAGTTCTTTCGTGGTAGTAGAAATTCGAATATCCAACGATGGAATGGATTGGAGTGATTGGTATGAGATTACTCCCGGTAGCTCTGTTCCTGTGGAGGTTCATCACTCCAGATATTTTCAATATCGATTATCGCTTTCTCGAGGCAATCCCTCCGATGATTCGCCGATAGTTCACTGGGTCGGTCTATATGGTGAGCAGGATATCCCGGAACTGGAGATAATTTTGCCACCGCCGAATTCGGCTACTGCTTGTTCCTGCGGGAATGTGGCATTCTTGATTCATTCTGATTCACCACTTTCATTGGATGGTTGCAGAGTGGAATTCGATGGTATCGACTATGGCGAGGAATATTTTGTTATCTATGGTGATACATTATATTTCGACCCGCCAGATTGCTACGAGGATGGAGATACTCACACTATAATCGTGGAGAGAATATTAAACGAAGAGGGATGTGTCAGCGAACCGGTGGAGGAATATTCTTTTACTGTGGACTTATCTCCGCCCATAATAATACCAATATTTCCGCCATCGGATACCGCCATTGGCTTGCCATTCGATATTTATATTTATATCGCCGACTCCAGCACCGCAGTGAATGAGGATTCATTAGTAGTGACAGTGGATGGTGAAACATTGGAAACCGGGCTAATATATACCGATGACACATTGACTATTCCAGCAGAAATTGTCTCTGGACTGGAAATCGGCGACAGCACTGAAATTTGTGTTTATGCCGAGGATACTGTTTCGTCTCTGCTATGTGGACCGAATGATATCTCGATGTGCTGGACATTCTATGTGGATACCACCGCTCCACAAATCACCTGCGATACATTTTTCTATGCCTGTGATACAGTGAATTTATGGCTGTTCGCAACCGACGATGTCCAGATATCGCACGAATCGATTGTAATCTCTGTCGATGATGAAATTTATAATTACCCCGATTCTATGCACATATACGAGGACAGCATATTTTTCACTCCGAGATTGGAGAGTGTCCACGGCGATACTTTGAATATAGACATTTATTGTGAGGACATTTTCGGCAATTCCAGCGCAAGTTGTCCCACAGTTATTTATGTAGATTTGGCGCCGCCGGAAATTTCCACCGAACCCGCTAATAATGACACTGTGGAAAATCCTCAACCAACGATATCCATCTGTCTGAATGATATGCTGTCAGGGTTAGATTCTCTTTCCAGCTATCTAATATTGGAAACGGATACTTTCTGGCTCGATGATGGATTATATATCGACACCTGCTTATTGTGGTCCGCGGAAAGTTTGGGAATTAGTTTTATGGACAATGATTCATTGCCATTTGAAATTTATGCGACCGATTTGGTTGAAGATGAATTCTGTGGTCCCAATATCCTCGATACCAACTGGACAATTTATATCAAACTTCCAGCTCCAACCGCAGAAATCTTGCAACCGCAAGATGGAAGTTGTGTTTCTTGCAGTTTGATAAATATCATCGCCGATATCTGGAGTGGCGCTGAATTAATCGAGGATAGCCTGCTGGTGATTTTCAATAGCGAAACATTGAGCGTGGAAGATGCTGGAGTCGATTTTATGGCGGATTCCATCATATTCTCACCATCGGAACCATTTTCCAATGGCGATTCAATCTATTTTGAGGTATATCGTGCCACAGATAGCTTCGGTTCTACCTCCGAGCATCTGACCTCGACCAACTTTATAATCGATTTATCTCCGCCGCAGATATTTTCCAGTGTCTCCGATGGCGATACAGTCCTCGACCCCATTCAGTCGATCGTAATTACTGCGCTGGATAGTCTGTGCGGAGTATCTGAAATTCAAATATATTATGGTGATACATTGCCGATAGCTATATATGATAATGAACATTGTCTCGGCGACTCGGTAGATTTCGAGTTCTCCCCGGATGATTATGACACATATTTTCCCGAGGAGGAAATTTCCACAGTTGGAATAATAGCAATCGATTGCGGACAATATTGCGAACCCAATCGAGATTCTATTACCATATCGTTTTTCGTGCCCGATGACGATACCATTCCACCGGTGATGATTTCGTATGCTCCAGATGTGTGGTTTGAAGATTCCAGTTTCAAAATAATTCTAACAGTGGTGGACAGTTCTGGGATATATGCTCCAGCAAATCCGGGCGATTCGCAAGACGGTTATCTACTATGGGATTCAGATGGAGAGTTGGTCGCATCGAATAATAGGGCAGAACTATATATAGATAGCATAAATGCGGATACAATGTATTTGTTCACCGAAATTATTCCGGAGCAATCGGCTTATGTTCCATTGGTGTGGCGTGCGTTTTTCTACGACGATGACTTCGATTTCGAAAGGCTCGATGATAGATTACTGGGATACACTGAAATAGAATCTGTTCATATAATACCTCGCCCGAAATTTATAATGGTTAGCCCGCCGGAAAGTATTTTCACCTCCTGTCAGGATGAGCGAATAAAAATATTCATAGACAGTGATGACCCTATCCAGTTCAATAGCCTTATATTTATCGTGGCGGACGAAACGCTATCATTAAGCCATTCTCGATGTTATATGAATCAGGATACATTTATTATTATTCCGCCTTATGATGGATATGATGAAGGCTGGATAGATATTCGACTTATAGAGGGATATACTCAACTGGGCTATTCAGTTCCCGAACAATACTGGACATTCGTAGTAGATATTACTGCGCCGGAGATAGTTTTCCAATCGCCATCGGAATGGGATATGATTCCCGAATCGCAGTTCGAGGTGATAGCTCAAATCTCCGACCAACTGGCAGGAACGGATACTAATTCTATATCGGCATTCTTTGTAGTTAGAAATGATACATTGCAGATAAGTTCTATTTCCGCCGAGTTATTCGGGACTGGATATCGAGTGGGAATTCCCAATCATCCTGAAATTTCGCCCGGAGATACGGTGAATCTGCACATCACAGTGTGCGATTTAGCGCAATTGTGTCCGTCCAATTGCCGACAGGATAGCCTGACATTCTGGGTAGAACCAGATTTTCCCTGTTCATTATCTACAAATCCATTTACGCCCAATAATGACGGTTTCAATGATGAAGTGCGCTTTCTTTATCCCAAACCATTTAGTCATTCGGTTACACTGTGCATTTACGATTTAGGCGGAAGAGAACTATTTTGCCGGAATATACCAGCGGGAGATTTATCCTTACAGCTATGGGATGGAACTCGCAAAGGTAAAAATGTTCCCGCAGGAACTTATATATATGTAATCGAAGGCGATGGAATACATTGCAGGGGAACAGTAACCTTAGCCCGATAGGAACAATATGTCCAGAAAAAATAGCATAATACTGGTTCTGCTTATCGTTTTTTGTTTCAATCTACGAGCGGAAACCAACCAGATAAAATATCCCGATTTATTTCAAGGGAAAATGATAATGCACTTTCCATTGGGTGCATTGCCCAGAGATACCACTGGAACGAATTTTTTCTGGATGCCTATTCCCGAGATGGGATTCCAATTTAATCCTGTGGTTCCATTTGCGAGCGAGGAAGGCTGGTGGGAATTTCCCATTCACATAATGACATTTTTTCCATTTCTCGATAAATATGGAGCATTGGGAGATATCGCATTGGGTGCTGGATTTCAAGCTCCGCCATTATACAAATTCCGATTAACTTATAGATTCATGGCGGGAGCGTTTTATCCTGTGGAGGGGACTTTCCATGGGCATATTACCGAAGCGGATATTTCGTTGCCTGTGGAGGGTTTCTCTGGTGCGGGAGTTAAGTTTAGCTGGGTGATAAAATTTATGCTGGATATGGATAAACCATATCAATCACAGGATAAAGTGTATGACCACTACGAGGGCGGAGTTTTCGCAATCGCTCCATACTGGAAATTCCCATTGAAATATGGAAATATATTGCTTGCCTATAGGTTGGTTCTATCATCACAAATCAGCGGGCGAGATAGTCAGAAAGATTATAGCTATCAGGTCAAGACTTCTACAGTATCCACATTCGAAATTGACTATACATATCCATAGATTACATATAGCAAAATCATCGATATTATAATGTATTACATTAAATAATTAATATAATACAATGATACACCACAGGTTATATAATCGCTATTCTTTGGGCTACTTAAAATGATAAAAGGGGAGAGATTATTGTCGAAATTATGTTAGTAAATTTCAATAGCTCCTCCTATCTCGACCAGCCTGAATAATGTGTATCAATACAATTCAAGCTACTATTCTTGCATAGGGATATTGCCCATAGGGGCTTCCTCTTTGCGTTGATTAATCACAGTTAATATACTTTGCAATTTCTTTCCAGTTTCCCTGGCGAAAAGGCGAACCATACCTATGGTGGTGGTATTCTCAAAGATAATCACCATAAGCGCATCCTTGCCCACCGCAGAGAGATGGATATTATCTCTTCTCCCTTGGTGGAACATCACCGTGAATTCTTCTTCGCCAATAAGTTTTGCCAGTTCACGAGTAGTCGCAAAAGCTCCCGCTGCAAGCACCGCAATAGTTTGAGGATCCAGATGTTCCGTAAAACCTTGCACAGACATCAGGAATCCCCCCTGGTCAAGGAGAAGTGCTGTTTTAGCATCCGAGTTTTTCAGCAATTCACGAAGCAAATTATCTATTTGCTTTTGCTCCTCTGCCGTTATGAATCTATGTCTCGGCATATCAGCTCCCCTTCTTAGCAGATAATTCGTTTATTAATTTCACCAATACCATTCTGGATACAGAATTTAATGTTTCAAATACTCCAGTCCCTTTTATCGCTATGGACTCGAATTGTGGAACCTTTTGTTTCTCTCGATTGAGTAAATTACTCATATACTCCACTGGCGCCTTATTGGGCAAGTCCCGCTTATTAAATTGTAATACATAGGGAACATCTTCCAGTGTCAGTCCATAATCCGCTAAATTCTCTTTCATATTGATAAAACTTTCATGATTATCGTTCATTCTATTCCAAGCCGAATCTGCCACAAAAACTATTCCATCTACTCCCTGAAGAACCAGTTTTCGTGTGGCATTGTAAAATACCTGTCCCGGAACAGTATATAACTGGAATTTAGTGGTAAAACCTTTCACAGCTCGAGTCACCAGTGGCAAAAAGTCAAAGAACAAAGTCCTGTCGCCATCGGTAGCAAGCGACACCATATCCGAGCGATGTTTCGCCGGTATCTTCTTATGAATAAACAGTAAATTAGTGGTCTTTCCGGATAAACCGGGACCATAATAAACAATCTTACAAGTTATTTCTCTGGATGCAAAGTTTACAGTTGACATTTTACTATGCCGCTCCTGCGGTTAATTTTTTCAATGTCTCCGATGTTTCCATAAGTTCGAGCCTTACCAATCCAATATTTGCATCAGGTGCAGTCAGCACGCCCAGATATCCGATACCGGAATCGGTAAGAAATACCTTCCCATTTTCACCTTCCAGAACGATATTTCTTAATTTTCCTTGCCCCATCATTTCGGATGCTTTAACCGCAGTGCCACCGATAGCAGAAACCATAGCAGCGACAACCTCATCCTGGACCTGCACAGAAAGATTACTCGCCACAACTAAACCATCTCTGGCGACTAAAATACTGCCGACTACTCCTTTTACTTGAGCCAATCTTTCTACTACTTCTTTTACACTTGCCATTGTTAACTCCTTATTTTCTTTTTACCAAATTTTAGTATAATAATGTTTCAATGTATTCGCCATATTCAATTTAAAATCATTGTATAATTCCAGTCCATCATTGAGAAGGACATCGCGTTCTATCCACAATCCAAAATAAACTCCCGCTATTTCGCCTAATATCCAATATGAACCTTCTCCCATCATAAGGACATTTTTGGTTTTTCCAATGGAAAGTTTATCTTCTTTTGCGTGAGCAAAAATTTCCACCAGATATGCAGGGACAGTGACTTTATCCAGGAAGAAATCCGCATCGACAGAGATAGGTTGCCCGAATCGGTCGCTAATTACAGAACCGATAACCCCAGCCAGGTTTGTATATGCTTCGGTCAAGTTCTCTATTCTGGCATTCGGAGAAATATTAGGTTTCGGAATTTTCGTTCGTCGTTGTGATGTTTCCGGTTTTTTGGGTCCTTCTGCACTCGGTGGTTTCTGAGTTTTTTCTGGTAATGTCTCAGCTGTTTTTTCCTGTCCAATTTTTGGAATTTCGAGTGGTTTCTCCAGTTTTTCCTCAACTGTGGGTTTGGATTTGCTTTTCTCACTAAAACGCAACCACATTAACACTATCATCACTCCGAGAAAAATTACTGCAATCAACAATATTATTACTATTATTTCTAACATTTATCTTAAGCCTCCGTTATTTTGCAACGCCCATCAATGCCTGCGAGACATCCTGAAGTTCTTTCACAGCCTCGGGAATATTCTTACCTTCAGGAAGTTCGACAACGGTCATTCCACCTGGCATAGGGAATAATCCTAACGACCAACCATTAGAATATAATAAAATTCTTTGCCATACCGAAAACATTCTTCCACTGCCAAAAAGCAATTCGGATAATTTAGTTCCCACACCGGCAATTTTTATCCAGTGGTCTTCTTCATCGGATATCGCCGACACGACCATCAAGGTCTTTCCGGGTAATTTTGCCC
>QNEG01000049.1 GCA_003645115.1 bacterium
TGATATAATAGAACGATTCCTACAGATGCAAATATAATATCACCTGCGAATGCTGCCAACCAGGGTGGTAGAGTTCCATTATATCCGAATGCTTGTCCTGCGCGCAATGCGGCGAGATATAAAAAAGCGATGAAAAAACTTTGCCCGAATCCATATATATAGCTTCCTTTTCTCTGCCGAAATGCGATGGGCACTCCTAACATTATTACAATCAAATTTACCAGCGGATATGAGAATTTCATCCACAGGTCGGTTTTTTCGCGTATCGGTTCGATACCGCTTCGCTCGATTTTATCTATGAATTTACTCAATTCGATGAAACCCATCTCGTCCGGTTTTGGCATTTTCCTGGCGAAATCCTCCGGAGACTCCGAAATGTCCATTTCCATTTGTGCGATTTGCCAGGTTTTTTCACCATCTGCAGTAAATTTTCGTTCGATTACATCGGTCAGCACCCATCGTGTTCCGTTCCATTTCATTCGTTTAGCATCGATACGCTCGGAAATATCTCCATCTTTGCCCTTTTTCAGTATAATTACATCTCTTCCCAGTTTTGACTTGATATCGAATATGCGGAAGTAAAAAATGGCTCCATCCTCTGTGATATAGAACAAATCTTTCAGCAGTCGCCCCGAGTGGCTGGAGGTTTTATATATTTTCTCATCTTTGATACTTTCTCTCAATGAATTAGTGGTAGGCAGGACAAATTCCCCCATTATAAATATGGCAACAGTTATCACCAGACCCCATATCAAAAGAGAGAATGTCGAGCGCAAAGTAGAAATACCTGCCGAACGCAGTGCCACTAATTCTCTTCGTTTTACCATATATCCGCCTAAAAATGCGGTCGCCAGTAATGTTCCGATTGGAGTCACCAGCGCGATTATATATGGCAGAAAGAATAGATAATATTTTACCACATCTATTGGGTGAGCATTCTTATCTATATAATTGTCGATATTTTCCACCAGGTCAACCACGATGAACACCACCACGAATGCCAGTATTCCCAGAATGAAAAATCTCCAGAATTTTGTTGATATGTATTTATCTAAAATTCGCATTTAAATATTCGCTTGCATCAAATAAGTTGAATTATAAATTATTTTGTCGAGGAGGTGAACACAATGAAAAAATTTTTTATATTCATAATATTCTGGTTGGGAGTGGTGTTTTCTCGAAATCATCCCAACAGTTATGTAATCGAACAAATCCAGGAGTGTTGGGATAGCGAGTATCCAATCGTGTTCGGCGTATTGGGGGATAATTACAGTGCCAATTGGATTTTTCGCTCGATTGTCCGACAGCTAAATTCCATATCGGACTCCCTGGATTTTATAGTAGCTGTTGGAGACCTGGCTGCAGGCGGTGATTCTGTCGGATACGCAAGATATATGGCACTTATCGATTCTTTGAATGTCCCGCTGATTAGTGTAATGGGAAACCACGAACTCAATGATTCTTTGGGTTGGGAAAGATTTATCGAATTTTTCGGGCATCCAGATTTCCATTTCGATGTGGGCGATGCAAGATTCATCTGCATTACAAATTGCTTCCCTACATCAGAACCAGTATCCGGTAGTGAAAATGTGTATTATATGTATTTTGAATCACAATTGGAGTGGTTGGAGGAGAAATTGTCAGAATGGGATGGATATAAATTCGTATTTATACACGCTCCACCCTATTTGCTGGGACATATCACTATAGCAACTGTTGGCGGATTTGGAAGTGCTCCAGATTATGAGGAAAGTTTAACCGAGGAATTCACCAACATTCTACGAGATAATGATGTGTATATATGTTTTGGTGGACACATTCACGCATACGACCGTTGGACTCCAAATAATGAGCTATACGGAGATGTTACCTATATCCTGACTGGTGGTGCTGGAGCATCTATTATACCGATTTGGCCATATCCAGCTCCCTATGGCGGTCCTATTTATCATTTCCTGATAATGGAATTATACGAGGATGGAACCATAAATGGACATCTGGTCAGACCAGACACAATCGATGATGGACATACTATAGTGGAATACGATTCGCTGTATGAATTCAGGCTGTATCCGCCCAGCAGAATTTCTGCACAAATCGGCGCAAAACCCCAGCAAGAAATAATAGTGCATCCCAATCCATTCAACGATGTGCTGAATATATATGTCGGTGGGACAGATAATCAAATTTCCATTTATGATATATCGGGCAAGTTAGTAGAAAGGATTTCGCAGAAATCTGGAAAACAAATAATTCGCTGGAAACCGAAACCGGATATTCCTGGTGGAGTATATACAATCAAGGCAAATGACAGTAGCCTGAAAATATTTTACATTCCGTGATAATGAAAACTATCGCCTTAAAAATAAAACAATATATAATTCCATACATCACAGTATTACTTACTGCGGTATCCACGAAATATCATTGGGCGATGCCACCGATAATCGCTGGGGGATTACTCTCATTGATATACATATATATGTTTCCAGTTTCCGCTATCATAATTTATCTACTTGGACCACCATTTGTTAAAAGTATTGTTATGACACCCAGTGGAGTAGTTGCTATAGCTGTTCTTTCTATCACTGGAGCGGTTTCTTATCTGGGATTTTTGAAAACGCATCGATTTTATATCCCCAGAATGCACATATTCCATATCTCGGTGATATTTCTGGTTATCTGGACTATTATAACCTTACTCTGGTCACCCACTCCAGAAAGAGGATTGGGAAGATTAGTAACCTGGATTTTCGTGGGAATCCTGCCGATGTTTTTGGCATATATTATGACTATAAAACAAATTTCATTCCAGCAATTAGCAAATAATATTATTATTTTTGGAAGTATATTCCTTTTTATTTCACTATTTGCATTATTATTTAAAGCATTCGGACCATTGGAAAGATTTGCACCCATTCAGGATAAAGTAGCATATTCCAGGTCTATTGGACTGCTTTTTTTATTATCAGTATGGTTATTCGATAAACACGCCAAATTCAAACGAATTGTAGTAGCATTTATGATATTGGGTTCATTATATTTTCTGGTGGCGGCAGCAACTCGACTGGCATTCGTGGTATCCATTTTTTTCGCCGTATCTTACTTACTTTTTATTTCCAGATTAAATTTAATAACCAGAATATCTATTTTTATCATATTGATATTGCTAATCATTATAGTCGTTCCTGAATCCTATCTGATGATGCGAATTTCCACTATCAGAAAAGGTGCAGAACTTTCCACTACATTGCACGCTTACATCTGGAAATCCGCATTCGGCAATTTGGATAAAATTCCATTGCACGGAATCGGATTTGGCGGATTTAATTTATTTCTTCCCCAGTATTTAAAATATATTCAGCATCCCCATATTAATTTTTTATGTTATTATATAGAAACTGGAATAATTGGACTTTTAATATACCTGGCAGTGATGCTAATAATACCAATCAGAGGGATATTATTATATCTTAAAAAGCGATATAGAGAAAACAACAATACCAATACATTATATATTCTCGAGATGGGCATTCTAATCTGGCTATATGGTTTCTGCGCATTTTTCTACGACGGTTTCGGCAGTGGCAGTTTTGAATGGATAGCATTGGGAATAATATTCGGGGCAATACAATTGTTCACCAAAAACACATTAAGCAATAAATCTGCATCGGAAATTTATATTTAGATGAAAAATAAATCCAAAATATTGATTATCGCCCTGAAAGG
The DNA here is from genome assembly GCA_003645115.1 of bacterium. Classification (GTDB taxonomy): domain Bacteria; phylum UBP14; class UBA6098; order B30-G16; family B30-G16; genus B30-G16. Next base: position 3,730 of record QNEG01000049.1, read on the forward strand.
ACTCGGTAATACAGTTTGCCTGACCAATTCTTTGAAATATATCGATGATTCTAATATGTATGATATAGACATCGCCGTATGCAATAATGGTTCCTATAAATATATAGAAACTCTCGAGCTGAACAATATTAACAATATATATATCTGGGATATAAATAAACCCCGAGCGATTATGCTGTTCGATATTATTTCAAAAATCCGCAGGAATAGATACCATAGTGTCTATTGCACATATCCCTCGGGAGCGAAAGAAGTGTTATCGTTATTCTTTTCTCGTTCTGCGAATAAGAAAATCATAAGAAATAAAGGCGGATATATAAGATTTGCACAATTCTTATTTCCACGAGCACCACAATCCGACCCATCGGTTCACGAGGTAGAAAATAATGCTACTTTGATGGGTGTCCCTATCCATATTATCAGAAATAAATCGGTGGATATAAAATCTATCAATCGTTCCAAGATTGGACTGCATATCGGTTCCAGGGGAATCGGTAAGCGATGGGATTTATCTCGATGGACATCATTGATGGAATTACTTCATTCGGAATTTAAATCGAATTTTGTTATTATGGCAGGGAAAGATGAAAAATATCTGGTGGAAAAATTAAGAAATAATAGTTCGCTTCAATTCGATACGCTAATCGGAGCAAAATTCGACACTTTGATAAATACCATACGCGATTTGGCTCTTTTAATCGGCAACGATTCATCCATCGGACACATTGCCGCTATTTATGGGATTCCCACTATTTCTATCTGGGCATATTCGGAATATGAACGAATAAGCCCGTATGGGAAAGGAGCAATAATTATTACTCGGGATTATGATTGTATCCCCTGCTATAATGTTACCAAACAATATATCAGAAAATGTAAATACGATTTCCGATGTATAAAAGATACCACTATCGAAGAAGTTTATGAAATCGCGAGAAAATACATATATTCTTTGAAATCGGGACATATTCCAGACATCGCAGAATTTGAAAAAATGGATAATGTGTCCCATATCAAGCAATTGCCCAGCGGTGCGAAAATAATATTTATGAAATAAGTATGAACAAAATAGGCAAAAATATTCTGATGATATCATCCACCACTTATGGCGGTTCATTCGAAAGTTTTAAGATTACCATAGAAAATGCAAAAAAATATTTCGATAATGTATATGTAGTATTTCTCTATCGTAAGAGTCCTGTTAGCCTGGATATGGAGGGAATATATTTGCAAAATATAAAAATCCCCGATTTGCATAAAGTAATTTTTATGCCCATTTTGGAAGCAAAAATTAAACCCGCGCTGAAAAACATTTTGGAAAATAATGATTTCGACCTGATTTTATCCTACGCACTTATTTTGACTTCATCCATAGGAGAATTGGCAAAATCATATAATATTCCGGTGATACTTAATATAAATTCATTCACAAAATTTCGCGCCAAACCGATTGCCAGCCACTATTTTCATAAAGCCTGTGAAAATTGTTGGGGATTGATGTTCGCATCCAACACTCTCAGAAAAGATTTTATGAAATATCATAATATAACTCACTCCAATACACATATTATCCCTATGCCTATCGATACGGAAAAATTTTCGCCCTCGGACAAACCAAACAACAAGGACAATCTTATCGCAGTGGGACGATTGGTAAAACTTAAACGATATGATTTATTGCTGAAAGCTATGTCCATAATTTCCAGGGAAAAACCCTCGGTGAAACTGATAATCGTCGGCGATGGTCCACAGAGGAAAAAGTTGCAGAAAATTGCTTCACAATTAAATATAGAAAAAAATGTGGAATTTATCGGCTATCGAGAAAATATGGTGGAAATTTATAGAAATGGAGCTATTTTAGTGCATCCCTCGGAATATGAGACATTTTCCCGAGTGATAACCGAGGCATTGTCCTGTCAGGTTCCTGTGGTCAGTTGTTCTGGCGGTGGACCGGAGGAAATTCTCGCCGATGATACCGGCGGATTCCTAGTAGAACCTCGACCGGATAAAATCGCAGAAAAAGTAATATTTTTGCTGGAAAATCCTAAAATTTATGCTAAATTAGGAGCACAGGGAAGAAAGCGGGTGATACAACACTATTCTATTCCAGTTTTTGCAAAAAGGATGGAAAAAATCTATAAACTTGCATTGGAAGGTGATTATGAATAAAAAAACTGTGGTAATAATCGGCGGTGGCGCCGCTGGAATGACCACCGCTGCGACTATTAGAAAAATTCAACCAGAATGGGAAATAATTGTTCTGGAGGCGGGAAAATATATTTCTTATGCAGAATGCGGAATCCCATACTACATCGCAGGGAAAATACCCGAACTCGAAGACCTTCTGATTCTCACCCCGGAAACCGCATTATCCAAAAAGGGAATAAAAGTCCATATTATGCATCGAGCAGAATCTATTCATCCGCAGGAAAAAACTGTAATCGCCTACGATATCGAACATAATAAGAATGTGGAATTTAAATATGATAAATTGACCATCGCAACTGGTGCCAAACCTATTTTGCCAGCCATACCGAATATCGATTCTAATGGCATTTTCACTGTCCGCTCATTGGATGATGCCCAAAATATCAAAAAATTCATAGAACAAAATGATATAAGAAATTGTGTCATTATCGGCGCTGGATTTGTAGGAATAGAAATGGCAGAATCGTTTGCCACACTCGGATTATCGGTCACTGTGGTGGAAATGCTACCATCCATTTTGGGAATTCAACAACAGGAGATGCTGGATGCTATTTTTGCCGAGGGTGAAAAAAATGGAGTGAAGTTTATCCTAAACAGTAAAGTCACCGGGTTCGAAAAGAAAGATGGTAATGTATGCGGTGTGCATATCGGAGATAAAAAAATTCCTGCGGATATTGTTCTGGTTGCTGTTGGAGTTCGACCGAATGTGGAATTGGCTCGCTCCATAGGACTCGAACTGGGCACAAATGGAGCAATCTATTCCGACCTTCAAGGTGCCACATCCAAACCGGGTATCCACGCAGTTGGAGATTGCACACAAATTCGTGATATGGTATCAGGAAAATGGACCTGGGTTCCTCTGGGCACTAATGCCAACAAGCAGGGCAGAGCAGTTGGATTGGCTATGGCAGGACAAATTCCGAAATTCAAGGGAATTATTCGTTCATCGGTTACCAAATTTTTCGGGCTGGGAATAGAATCCGTGGGGATACCCAAGTATGAGGCTGAAAAACTGGGCTGGAAATTGGCATCCACCACTATAAAATCTCGCACCTGCGCACATTATTATCCGGGTGGTTCAAATTTATGGGTTCATCTATACTGCGATAGTGAAACCGGCAGAATTCTCGGTGGACAATATATAGGACCAGCGGATAGCACAAAAAGATTCGATATAATGAGTGCCATAGTCGCCAATAGAATGACTGTGGAGGATTTAGCATATCTTGATATTCCTTATGTCCCACCACTGGGGACTACCTGGGACCCATTGAATATTGCTGGAAGAAAGTTGGCGAAAGAGATATAAATGCAGTTATTGGGCGCACACACATCGATTGCGGGTGGTATCGAGTTGGCTATCCAGCGAGGTGAACTATTGGGATGCACCGCTATTCAAATTTTCCTCAAACAACCCAGAAAACTTTTCGATAGAGATATACCACATTCTAATATTATCAAATGGCGACAGAAACGAGAGAATAGCAAGATAATAAAATTTATAATCGCTCATACCGGTTATCTAATCAATCTCGCCTCGCCAGATGAACAAAAATGGAAAATATCCGTGGAGGCGATGGCTGACGAAATGATGCGAGCAGATATGCTTCAAATACCATATATTGCACTCCATCCAGGTTCTCCACTGCATAAAAATTCTTGGTGGGGAATAAATCGTGTGGCGAAAGCTATCGATATTCTGTATTCCGATTACAATTTCGATGTGAATATCGCATTAGAACTAACCGCAGGGACAGGCTCTAATATCGGCAGCAAATTCGAACATATACCGAAAATCATTTCGCATTCCAAGTATCCACATAAATTAAACGCGCTATTGGATACCTGCCATATCTACACCGCTGGATATGATTTCACCACTCCGAAAAAATACGAGAAAATGTGGGAATTATTCGACCATATAATCGGAATGGATAAGTTGGTGGCAATTCATCTCAACGATTCCAGATATCCATTGGGTTCTCACAAGGACAGGCACGAGCATATCGGGAAAGGTTATCTGGGAATAGAACCATTCAAATTGATTATGCAGGATGATAGATTGTATAGTATCCCAAAAATAATCGAGACCCCGAAAACAGCTGGAATGGATAAAGAAAACCTTAAATTATTGTGGGAACTGGCGGGTGAAAAACCACCGGTGCCATTATGATAGATATTGGAGGTAATTATGGAAATTTCGAAGTTGCGCCAGAAAAAAATAATCTCTGTAATCGGTGGAAGCAAACCGAATCAAAATGCGTTGGATAATGCTTTTCGAGTGGGCGAATTAATCGCTCGAAACGATATGATATTGGTATGCGGCGGATTGACTGGAGTGATGGAATATGCTTGCAAAGGCGCAAAATCCAAGGGCGGATTGACTATCGGCATTCTTCCAATGGAAACTCGAGATAGCGCCAACCCATATGTAGATATCGCTATCCCTACCGGTCTGGGTATCGCCAGGAATTTATTGGTGGTTCGAACAGGTGATATAGTAATCGCTATAGATGGTAGCTGGGGCACATTATCCGAAATCGCACTGGCAAAAAATATTGGCCGCACAGTGATAGCACTCGAATCTTTCCATATAGATGGAATAATTCCTGCGGATTCACCAGAGCAGGCGATAAAATTGGCTCTTGCCAATATGTAAAAAA